>CANCJF010000170.1 GCA_947378245.1 Bacteroidota bacterium | reverse complement strand
ATTTATACCTAAAATAATATTAACTTTATTTGATAAACTTAAATTTCTTACCAGGATAAACTGCACTTGCACCAAGCTCCTCCTCAATTCTCAACAATTGATTGTATTTAGCCATACGATCACTTCTTGATGCTGAACCAGTTTTAATTTGACCACAATTTAATGCAACAGCTAAATCAGCAATTGTATTGTCTTCTGTTTCTCCACTTCTATGAGACATAACAGAAGTATAACCATTACTTGTCGCCATCTGAACAGCTTCAATAGTCTCAGTCAAAGAACCAATTTGATTTACTTTTACTAAAATAGAATTTGCTGTATTCTCTTCAATACCTCTAGCTAAACGCTTAGTATTAGTTACAAATAAATCGTCACCAACTAATTGAACTTTATCTCCTAAACGATCTGTAGCTAATTTCCATCCAGCCCAATCGTCTTCAGCTAGACCATCTTCAATGGAGATAATAGGATATTTAGCACACCATTCTTCCCAAAATGCAACCATCTCTTCAGAGGTACGCTCTTCACCTGTTGATTCAAAAACGTATTTACCATTTTTATAAAACTCAGATGAAGCAGCATCTAAAGCAATATATACATCTTCACCCGGTGTATATCCAGCTTTTTTAATAGCCTCCATGACAACTTGAATAGCCTCTTCGTTTGAACCTAAATTTGGAGCAAAACCTCCCTCATCACCAACGTTAGTTGACATTCCACGAGATTTTAATACTTCTTTCAAATGGTGGAAAATTTCTGTACCCATTCTTAAACCATGTGAAAAGGAAGTCGCACCAAAAGGCATAACCATAAACTCTTGAATATCAATCAAGTTGTCAGCATGAGAACCGCCATTCAAAATATTCATCATAGGAACAGGCATTGTTACTGCTCCAACTCCTCCAATATACTGATATAGAGACATGCCTGCTTCATCAGCCGCTGCACGTGCAACTGCCAATGATGTACCTAATATTGCGTTTGCGCCCAAATTAGATTTATTCTCCGTACCATCTAATTTTAACAACAACTGATCAATTGACTTTTGATCATAAACATGTTTTCCAACCAACGCTTCAGAAATTACTGTATTTACATTGTGAACAGCCTTTAAAACACCTTTCCCCATGTATACACTCTTATCTCCATCACGCAACTCAACAGCTTCATGAATTCCTGTAGATGCACCAGATGGAACCGCAGCTCTTCCTAACACACCGTTAGAAGTATAAACATCAACCTCTACTGTTGGATTACCACGTGAATCCAAAATTTGTCTTCCAACAACCTTTGTAATTAAACTCATATTAATTTTTTATATTTATTCATATTATCAATAAACTGATCAAACAGATATCTTGAATCATGAGGACCAGCAGAAGCTTCAGGATGATACTGAACAGAAAACACAGGCTTGTTTTTAATTACAATTCCTGCAATGGTATCATCATTCAAATGGATATGTGTAATTTCAACATCAGGATTTGCAGCAACACTCTCTTTAGAAACAACAAAGCCATGATTTTGAGAAGTGATTTCACCTTTACCTGTCTTCAAATTCTTAATAGGATGATTAATTCCTCTATGACCATTAAACATTTTCTCTGTTTTCAAACCTTGACTTAAGGCCAACACCTGATGACCTAAACAAATTCCAAAAATTGGTTTTTCTTGAGCAACTATTTCTTTAACCAAAGAAATAGTATCAAACATTACCCCAGGATCACCAGGACCATTGGATAACATAAATCCATCAGGATTAAAAGCATTCATTTCAGAAACAGGTGTATCCATAGGAAACACTTTTACATGACATCCTCTTTCAACCAAACACTTTACAATACTATTTTTAACACCTAAATCAAGTAAAGCAACTTTTAAAATAGAGGATTCATTTTTACTTTCATAAGCAATTTTAGTTGTTACACGAGATGATAACTCCAATCCTACCATTGATGGAACTTGCTTTAATTGAGAAGCTAAAGAATCAACATCTAAATTATCAGAAGAAATAATCGCATTCATAGCTCCTTTACTACGTATGTGACGAACCAAAGCGCGTGTATCAACATCCGATATTCCAACACAGGAATTATTAAGCATCATATCATCTAAAGAACCTTTAGCTGATGTACGAGAAAAAACCTCAGAGTATTTCTTAGTAACTAACCCAGCAATTTTTATAGAATCAGATTCACTTTCATCTTCCTGAACACCATAATTCCCAATATGTGGTGTGTTCATTATTAAAATTTGACCTAAATAAGACGGATCCGTAAACACTTCTTGATAACCAGTCATACCAGTATTAAAAGCAATTTCACCAGTTGTAGTACCAATCTTACCAACAGCGTAACCGTTGTATATTGTACCATCCTCTAACAATAGAATAGCAGGTAATCTTTCCTCCATAATAATAATTTATGCAAAAATAAAAAAACGAAATGTAACAAATAGGAAACTAACAAAAATTCAATTAACAAATTGAATAGGTTCTTAACAAATAGAAATAAAAAAAGGGTGACCTAAATCACCCTTTAACTATTCAAAAAATTGAATTTTATTTTTCTTCTTCAGAAGATGTATCTTCAGTTGAAGCTTCTGGAGCTTCAGGAGTAGATTCTTCTGTAGTAGCTTCAGGAGAAGTTGTTTCTTCAGTAACAACCTCTTCAACAGAAGCTTCAGACGTAGCAGCAGTAGCTTTCGCACCAGCAGGTTTTCTAGATCTTCTTGTTGTAGCTTTTTTAGGAGCTTCGTTAGCTAACATTAACTCATTGAAATCTACTAATTCGATCATACACATTTCAGCGTTATCTCCTAAACGGAAACCTAAACGAATGATACGAGTATAACCACCATTTCTTGTAGCAACCTTAGGTGCAACATCTCTAAAAAGAGCAGAAACAGCTTCTTTGTTTTTTAAATAACTAAATACAGTTCTACGTGAATGTGTAGAATCAGTTTTAGATTTTGTAATTAATGGCTCAACATAACCTCTTAACGCTTTAGCTTTAGCTACAGTTGTAGTAATGCGTTTGTGTTCAATAAGAGAGTTAGCCATATTAGATAGCATAGCCTTTCTGTGCTCTGATTTTCTACCTAAATGATTTACTTTATTTCCGTGTCTCATTGTAATACTTTATAATATGGTTATTAGTCCTTGTCTAATTTATATTTGGCTACGTTCATACCAAAAGTTAACCCCTTATTATCTACTAAATCATCTAATTCAGTAAGAGATTTTTTACCGAAATTACGGAATTTCAATAGGTCATTTTTGTTAAACGATACTAAATCACCAAGTGTTTCTACATCTGCAGCTTTCAAACAGTTAAGCGCACGTACAGATAAATCCATATCCACTAACTTAGTTTTTAATAACTGACGCATATGTAATGATGTTTCATCAAATTCATCTGAATCAGATTTAGACTCACTATCTAACGTGATTTTCTCATCAGAGAATAACATAAAGTGGTGAATTAAAATCTTTGCTGCTTCTTTTAAAGCATCTTTAGGATGAATAGAACCATTTGTAGTGATTTCCATTACCAATTTTTCATAATCCGTTTTTTGCTCAACTCGAAAATTTTCGATAGCATAATTAACGTTTTTGATCGGTGTGAAAATGGAGTCAATAAAAATAGTTCCAAATGGAACTCCTTGAATTTTATTCTCTTCTGCAGGAACATATCCTCTACCTTTGATAATGGTTAATTCCATTTCAAATTTAACAGATGGCTCCATGTTGCAAATAACTAAATCAGGATTTAATACCTGAAAAGCAGAAGTGAATTTCCCTAAATCTCCAGCAGTTAATTGATTTTGTCCAGTAACAGAAACAATTACAGTTTCGTTATCAGTTCCATCAATTTGTTGTTTGAAACAAACTTGCTTTAAATTAAGTACAATTTCAGTAATATCTTCTACCACACCTTTTAAAGTAGTAAACTCGTGATCAACACCTTCTATACGAATAGATGAAATTGCGAATCCTTCTAAAGAAGATAATAATATACGACGTAATGCATTACCTACAGTGATACCATAACCAGGCTCCAAAGGACGGAATTCAAATTGTCCTTTGTGCTCATCTGATTGAATCATGATAACCTTGTCAGGCTTTTGGAAGTCTAAAATAGCCATGTTAATTCTTTAATTATTATTTAGAATATAATTCGACAATTAATTGTTCTTTGATGTTTTCAGGAATCATTTCACGTGCTGGTGTAGCTAAAAATCTTCCTGCCAACTCAGAATTGTTCCAATCTAACCAATCATATTTTTTACTAGTAGAAGCTAAAGAAGATGTGATGGTCTCTAAAGATTTAGATTTTTCACGAACCCCTACAACATCACCAACTTTAATTGTAAAAGAAGGTATATTTACAACCTCACCATTTACAGTAATATGTCTGTGAGAAACCAATTGTCTTGCCCCACGTCGAGAAGGAGAAATACCTAAACGGTAAACTGTATTATCTAAACGAGACTCACACAATTGTAATAAATTCTCACCAGTAATTCCTTTCATACGAGATGCTTTCTCGAACAAGTTAGAGAATTGACGCTCTAATATACCATAAGTATATTTTGCTTTTTGCTTTTCCGCTAACTGAATTGCGTACTCTGACTTCTTACCTCCTCTTCTTTTATTAGGACCATGTTGTCCTGGACCATAAGCTCTTTTCTCTAAAGCTTTATCTGGTCCGAAGATAGGTTCATTAAATCGTCGAGCTATTTTCGACTTTGGACCTGTGTATCTTGCCATGTTTATTTGTTTTAAAAAGAGAGAGTGTGAATTAAGGCTTGTCCTTCGACACTCTTACTTCTCTTTTGGTTTATATTATACTCTTCTACGTTTCGGTGGACGACAACCATTATGTGGTAATGGAGTGATGTCAACGATTTCAACTACCTCAATACCTGAGTTATGAATAGATCTAATTGCAGACTCACGACCTCCACCTGGTCCTTTTACGAAAACCTTAACTTTACGTAATCCGAAGTCAAATGCTTCTTTGGAACAATCTTCAGCAGCCATTTGCGCAGCATATGGTGTGTTTTTCTTTGATCCTCTGAACCCCATTTTACCAGCCGATGACCAAGATATTACTTGACCAGCGTTGTTAGTCAAAGAAATAATAACATTGTTGAAGGTAGCTTGAATATGCGCTTCACCCATTGCTTCTACTTTGACGTTTTTCTTCTTCTTTTTATCAGCTTTTGCCATACTATTTATTATTTAGTCGCTTTTTTCTTGTTCGCAACTGTTTTTCTTTTACCTTTTCTTGTACGAGAATTGTTTTTTGTACGTTGACCTCTTAATGGTAAACCAGCTCTATGACGAATTCCACGGTTACAACCGATATCCATTAAACGTTTAATGTTTAATTGTACTTCAGAACGTAATTGTCCTTCTACTTTAAACTCGTTAATAGATTCACGAATCAAACCAATTTGATCGTCATTCCAATCTTGAACTTTGATATTCTCATCAATACCATTTTTATCCAAAA
>CANCJF010000169.1 GCA_947378245.1 Bacteroidota bacterium | reverse complement strand
ATATCTTTGAGGTGTTTCGTTGTATGTTTTTGTATATCAAATTTTTAAATAAGTATTTATATTGATGATATTCAAATGTTCATTTATGACCATTTCCATTTGTTCCATAGGATGACTTATCACAATTTACATTGTAATAAGAAGCTAACATTAAGAAATCATTGATATTTACAATTCCATCTTTGTTTACCTCCTCATTGCAATCACTAGAATTCTGACTAAACTTACTTACCAATACTAAAAAAGTAATAAAAATATATAACCCTTTATAATTGATCTCTGATTTTAATAAGTTTCAAACTTTATGTGTAGTTGAAATAGAATAAGATGGAATTTTCGAAATCATCTTATAATTTGATTTGCCAAAGTATAGTACTTCATGAAATTTTCTTCATCTCCTTTTGCTTTATACACATTGGCAATTAGCAAATTTAAGTCGCGATCATTTGGGGAAATCTTCCATCCTTGGTGTAAATGTTCTAAGGAAAGATCATATTTTCCAAGCGTAGCCAAACACATTCCTAAATTATTATAACCTTTGATTGATTGAGGATGATAATGAATTTCTTTTGTGTAAAATTCAATTGCCTTTTGAAAGTCTTTATTTTCAAAATAGATATCGCCTAAATTTCCATTGGAGGATGTCGAATCCATCTTTTGTGCACCGATAAAATTTACAATCGCAAGATTATAATTTCCAATTAGTTGATAGGCGTTACCTAACGTGGTCCAAGTGTCTAAGTAGGTTGGGTAAATTTCCTTTGATTTCAAAACTTCATTTATTCCCTTCGTAATATATTGGCATTTTTGTATAGAATCATTCTTAAAGGTTTCTCCTTTTTTTATCAACTCAATTCCATGTAATAAATGAGATTTTGCATTGTTAGTTAGTTTTGGTTGATCTTGAGAATAAAGGGTTAAATTATCTTTCCAGTCGGCGTTTCTTTGTATTGTTTTAAATGAATAAAGTAAGCATATACTACTAATAACCAGTAGATTATTTTTTTGCTGTATAAATAAATCTTTAAGTGGAAAGGAAGTTGTATTCATTGACTTCGATGAGATAAATTTCCACGTAAATATGGTAATTACGATACAAAAACCTAGTGAAGGAAAATACAAAAAACGTTCTCCCATTGCTGTACCTATAGCAATAAATAGGTTGGTAAAAAGTATAATGGTTAGGATGAAAAATAATATACCAAATGAAATTGCTTCTTTCTTTTTAAAACGTATGACCACGTAAGAGAGAATAAACAAAATTGTACAAAATGAAAGTATAAATCCTATATCCGAACCATTTACTAATGGAATTTGATTAAAGGAATAATCATACACTAAATTTTTAGGAAAAATCAAAAGTAAAATGTACTTACCTAAGATTAATATACTTGTTGGAAACCGTTCAATAAACGAAAGAGAAATTAATGGATTTTCTAAGTTTGACACAACATATCCAAATCCATTGTTTGCTAATACGATTTGTCGAATGATTAGAAAAAGAATCGATAATACTCCGAAATAGGCGGAAGGTAAAAGATATTCTTTCCATCGACAATTTTGGAAAAAGTAAATAATAAATGGAATAATTAGTACTAATTGTATTGCTGTTTCTTTAGAAAGTAATGCAAAAAAATAAAACAATCCACTAATCAGTAACGTAGAATATTTTTTACATTCGAAATATTTTATAAAGAAGAGTAGCGTAAGAATTGAAAAAAAGAAAGCCATCAACTCATCCCGACTTTTAATATTTGCAACTACTTCCGTATGTATTGGATGTGCCGCGAATAGAAGCGTTATGCTAAATGAAATTAATATTGAATAGTTTCGAAATAGTTTACTTAATACTATAAAGAGTATACAAGAAGTAAATGCATAAAACAATACGTTGACAAAATGATTTAACGTTGGATTATTTGGTGAGATCGTCCATTCTATTGCAAACATGATAACAGAAAACGGCCTATATAGACCATCGCCTTCACTGTAATGTCCATAGCGGTAGAAATGAGAAAAAATACTTGGTATTGAGTCTATCCCACCTTGGGTAACTGAATTTTCAGAAATGACGGAATAGTCATCTAATACATATCCGTGATTTAAAGTATTACTGTAAAGTAAAAAAGTAAACACAAAAAGTACTAAACTTAGTGTCCTTATATTTTTTTTCGAATAACCTAGTTGTACATCTAATGATGAATCTGTGTTAGCTTTCGAAAACTTCATAAGCTATTAGAATGTATAATATACCCCAATATTTGGACCAACTGAATACAGCCATTTTTTAACAGGACTATTACTTACGGATTGAATAGTTTGTCTGTATAATACCTCTGTTTTAAATAGCCAGTTTGTAGATAATTTTGCACTCATACCAATACCTGCTAATCCACCTAACGTAAATTTTTGTAAATCGGAATTATTGTTGAATTGAATTGGATCCTTTTTCCCGTATTCAAACATAACAGTTTTATGATTGACAAAGAAATTACCTGATAATCCTAATGTTGCATAAACATCAATTTTTTTAGATATCAAAGTATAATCAATTCTAATAGGAACAGATAAGAAATAGAAATGATTTGTATAGTTTATCGTTTGTAATTCAATTTTTGATTTTGTTTTTTCTCCGTTATCTGCAAAAATTATCCCTGAACCAAGTTTGATTTTAGTAGATAATACATACGAGAAATTAAAACCTGTTGTAAATCCATATTTTGGAACTTCCATGGAGTCTGCAATTTTCGAAATCCATTCAGTATTATCATCTGCTTTTAAATAACGAAAATTAAAATCAGGAGAAAAGGTAAGCCCAAGTTGAAATTTATTCAATTTATTGGTATCCGAACTAGTTGTTTCTTGTGCAACTGTTACAAGTGTAATGAACGAAAATAGTATAACTAACGTCTTTTTCATATAGGTATATTTTTATAATTAATCTTTAACACATCGAATGCTAAATCCGTAGCTATTGTAGGTATGTTGACGAAAAATTTTCTTTTGATTTAAATCTAAATAGCGATACCAAGCTTCTTTTTCGCTAGAAGGAGTAGAGGTCCACCAAAATGCCGTGTTTTTTTCCTTGTTTAATTCACCACTAAATAGTCGACAACCTGCTAATAAACCTGTAAAACCACTTTCATTCGTTCCAAATGAATAATTACCATCTGTAGGAATTGATGTTGATTTCACTAAGATTTTATCTGCTTCAGTACTTCCTCTCCAAGCTGTTTTTTGAACTTCTGTAGCTGACATACCTAAGTTTTTTTCTAAGGTTTTCCATTCTTCATCACTTGGAATATGCCATCCTTTTGGGGCAATAATTTTGATGTTATCAATTGCTTTCCAATTATACAATGCACCTAAAGTTGTATCATAAATACAATAGGCTGCTTTTGTACTTTTAGACCAAAGAGAATCTGCAGCATTCTCAGAAATGTTAGTAATAGGTGTGTTATCATTAAATACAGTCACTTTTAAGTTTTCTGCCATCCACCACTGATTTCCAATCTTTACAGTTTTATAGCTGTTTCCTTGAATGTCAGTCATTGTTCCTGTTTCTGGAGTTGTGACGTTCTTTTCCTCTTTTTTACAAGAAACAACAAACCCTATTAGTAGAACTAAACTTGCTGTGAAAAGTTTATAAGTATGTTTTTTCATCGTTTGATTAATTTTTTATAAATGTTTTACTTTCTGTTGCACTACCAACTGTTAAACGAATATGATAGATTCCATTTGAAAGTAGTTCAGTCGAAACTTCTTCATCAACAATTGTTAATTTTGTACCTATTACTTTTGAAATTACTTTTGTTCCAAAAACATCATAAATTTCATATGACATTAATTGTTCAGAACCAGTTTTTGCATTTAAGAATAAGTTATTTTGCGTTGGGTTAGGGTGTATCTCAAAAGTTAAAGCACTTTCTAATAAAGAAGGACAAACCAACGCGATGTCGCGATTATTACAAGATCCAGGATAACAACATAAGTTATGTACCATTACATTAGCAGTTGGATCGTAGTTGCATGCCATGGGATCTGTACAACCTAACACAATTTTTGTTTTACAAGCTTGTTGATCACTACAAACTGCTCTGGGGTTGAATTCTAAATAATTTTGATCAATGCAACCACATGTAAATGGGTATTTTAAAAACCCACTGTATTTTTCATTGTAACTTCCTTCATTTTTCAGGATGGAATCATTAGAAACATATTGAACTTTAGTTGGAACTCCATTTATCATTTCTAGCACTTCAATGTTTAATGAAAATGTCAATTCACCAGCTGTTGTAAGTTGAGCAATCAATACTTGATTTTTATTGGTGTCTATTCCAATTGAACCTGAATTTCTTAAATAGAAATTTTTACTTGTAAATTCTTTTCCTTGTACGATTGATCCAAATATGGTTGAATCTTCTGAATTTAAAAAGTTTTTTATACCAAAATCATTCCATAACGAATCTACTTTTGTAGTTGATACAATTCCGTCTTTAAGTGTTATTGGAGATCCTACTTGCGGTTCAACATTTGTTAACAATCCAAAAGGGATTTTAGAACTTCCCCCGTCGTTGTTTACACTACCTCCAATAAATGAACCATCAAAATCTTGTTCTTTTGGAATACCATAATAATTTGGTTTACAAACTTGACCCAGAGTCAACCAACTATCTAACGCAACAGTGTTATTTGCTAAACTACTTTTTTTGAGATCTTTTCCAAAGCTTACACCATCTTTAGCATTGAAAAATGCTTGAGTACTTTTTATACTAAACGGATGGTTTTTGTCTCCATAAATTCTTAATAATTTACTGCCTTTAGGAAGATCTACAAAGATTCTATAGGTGGTAGTACCAGCCAATAAATGACCACCATTTGTATCTAAGGCGTCAAAATCATCTGAAACATAATATTTTTCTACAAGTACATTTTCTAGCTGTGCTTGTGTGAAAAACGAGGTAATAAGTATACTGAATACTGCGATTAATTGTTTGAATTTCATAACGTAACTCATTAATAATTTATAATTTGTATGCAATGGAAAGAATAAAGTTTGTACCATAACGGTAATTGTCATAATCTACATATCCATTATTCATCTTATAGGCTCTACGTACTTTAGCGTTCAAAATATCTCTAATCATGATACTTGTATTAAAGTGTTTTCCAAGTTTTTTAGTGATTTTGAAGTCAATCGTATTCCTTGGCATTTCATAAACATCAGGGAAACCTTTAACAACACCTGTAATAACCAAACGTGGACCTTGAACGTTATAACTTAAAGATGCGGTTAAACCTAAACTATCTGATTTAAATGTTGCAATACCATTAATGATGTATGGTGCCTGACCAAACATTGGACGGTTAATAGTATCAATAATCGTATAGTGTTTAACACCATCTACTAAGGTCATATCTTTACGAACAAATGCTGAATTAGACTGAACAAGGGTAATATTTGCACGAAGTTCAATTTGTTTTCCTAATCCTTTTTTACCTTCAAATTCAAATCCTTTGACAGT
>CANCJF010000168.1 GCA_947378245.1 Bacteroidota bacterium | reverse complement strand
AAAGCATTTTTTAGTAAAGTAAAATAAATAATCAAACTACATAAAACAAAATTAATGAATTAAGAAAATTAATTAAAAAAATTAGATAAAGCCTATATCATTTTTTGATATAGGCTTTATCAATTTAATAAAGTTCGTAAATTAAAATAAACATGTAAAAATGAGTCTAATGATTAAGATAACTTTTTAGTAAATTTACACAAACAATAAAAACATGATAAAAGAAATAAAAAATTACGCACCAACGGAAAGCCTCGTTTTTCTTTTGGACAAAAAAAACACATTAACAGCAACCGAAAATCCGCTAGTTTTTGAACAAGCTAATGAATTCTTAAAAGGAAAAGAGGATTTCGACTTTTTAAAATTTGGTAAACAACATATTTTCTTTATCCGTGAAAACGTAAATAAAGAAAAGTTACGCATTGCAGGTCATGATGTAAGATCAAAACTTCCTCGTACGGAAAAAAACATTACAATCATTGGTAAAAAAGAAGGTGTTTTAAGTGTGGCTGAAGGATTTGCCCTTTCAAACTACCAATTCTTAAAATACTTCAAAGATGCAGACAAGAAAAAACACGAACTTGAAAACATTTTTGTAATAGGAAAGTTCGGGAAAGATGAGATTTCAAATTTAAACAACGTAATTAAATCTGTTGTTTGGGCAAGAAATATGGTGAACGAGCCAGTTTCATTTTTGACCGCAACACAACTAGCGAAAGAAATTGATACCCTAGGAGAAATCGCGGGGTTTTCAGTAGAAATATTTGAGAAAAATAAAATCGAGGCATTAAAAATGGGTGGATTACTAGCTGTAAACAAAGGTTCTGTTGAACCACCTACATTTACAGTTATAGAATACAAACCTAAAAATGCTACGAATAAAAAACCAATAGTGTTAGTAGGAAAAGGTGTTGTATATGATACAGGTGGCTTAAGTTTGAAACCAACTGCTAGCTCCATGGACTTGATGAAAAGCGACATGGCTGGTGCAGCATGTATGGCAGGAACAATTTATGCAGCAGCATTAAACAAACTACCTGTTCACATCATCGGATTAATCCCAGCGACTGATAATAGACCAGGACTAAATGCTTACGCTCCTGGAGATGTAATCCATATGTACGATGGAACAACGATCGAAGTTTTAAATACAGATGCTGAAGGACGAATGATTCTTGCAGATGCATTGGCTTATTCCAATAAGTTCAACCCTGAATTAGTAATAGATGCAGCTACGTTAACTGGTGCAGCAGTAGTTGCAATCGGAACGAAAGCTTCGTGTATGATGGGGAATGCAAAACAAAAAGTATTAGATAAATTAACAGAATCAGGAAACGAAGTACACGAACGCGTTGTTCAACTTCCTTTCTGGGATGAATATAAAGATCAACTGAAATCTTCCATTGCTGATATGAAAAATATCGGCGGAAGAAATGCAGGAATGATTACTGCTGGTAAATTCTTAGAACATTTCGTAACAGCTCCTTATGTTCACTTAGACATCGCCGGACCTTCTTTCTTGGAAGCAAAAGAAAACTACAAAGGACTTGGAGGTACAGGTGTTGGAATTCGTTTGTTAACACACTTCTTAGAAAATAACTACAATGGAAAAGGATAAACAAGCAGCGATTCGCGTGGGTATCACCATTGGAGATGTCAATGGTATTGGACCTGAAGTGATTATTAAAGCATTGGGAGATTCACGAATTTTATCTGAATTTACACCAATTATTTACGGTTCGACAAAAACGATTTCTTACCATAAAAAAATGGTAAAAGAAGAGGAATTTGCATACACCTCATGTAAAACTGCAGAAGATGCTATACCCCATAAAATTAATGTCATCAATGTATGGAACGACGAAGTGCGTTTTCAAATCGGTGAGATGAATGAAACTGGTGGTAAATATGCATTTGCATCATTAGAACGAGCAACACAAGACTTAGCTGCAGGTAAAATAGATGTTTTGGTGACTGCTCCTATTTCTAAGGAAGCAATTGCGAAAGCAGATTTTAAATTCCCTGGACATACTGAATATTTAGCACATCTTTCCAATCAAGACGAGGCATTGATGATGATGGTAGGTCAAAACCTACGCGTCGCATTGGCAACGAGTCATATTCCAGTAAAAGAAGTTTCTGAAAATTTATCGAAAGAAAAAATTCAAGCGAAACTGACCGTACTTGAAAATAGTATGAAGAAGGATTTTGGAATCATAAGACCTAGAATTGCAGTCCTTGGCTTAAACCCTCATGCTGGTGAAAACGGAAAATTAGGGAAAGAGGAAGAAGAAATTATCATTCCTATTATCAAAGAAAATTTTGATAATGGCATGTTAGTGTTCGGACCCTACCCTGCTGACGGATTCTTTGGTTCATCGCAATTCAATCAATTTGATGCAGTACTTGCAATGTATCACGACCAAGGGCTAACAGGATTCAAAGCACTGACATTTGATGAGGGGGTGAATTTTACAGCTGGACTCCCAATTGTAAGAACATCTCCAGATCACGGAACCGCTTTTGATATTGCTGGAAAAGGAATTGCTTCTGCTCAATCGATGCGCAACGCCATCTATTTAGCAGTTGAAATTTATAAAACACGAAAATTTATAAAGGAAATACACGCAAACCCATTATCCGAACAAAAAACACCTGAATTTAAACGAAAACCGTTTGCAAATAACAGGGTGGAATAATCGGTGAATGAGTTGATAGGAATAAAAAAGCGTAAAAATTAAAAAGATATAAACAATCTTCGTTTAATTTTATTACCTTTGCCTTCCTATTTTAATGTAACGAAAAGAATGAATAACGAATTTAACATTCCATTTGTTGGCTTAAAAGTGGGAAAACATTATTTCGAATACGAGATAAACACATCGTTCTTTGAATCCATGGAATACTCCATCATTCATGAAGGGTCGTTAAAAGCGACGTTAGAATTAGAAAAAAAAGAAACCATGTTAATCGCATTATTTGCAGTTAAAGGTTCCGTTTCTACTACGTGTGATCGCTGTGACACCCCGATGAACTTGGATGTTCAAGGAGAATATAGATTAATTTACAAATTCGGAACAGAAGACGAAGAAGATGAAAATCTAGTGGTACTACACCCGGATAGTTATCAAATCGACGTAACTTTTCCATTTTATGAATTAATCACTTCCTTATTGCCGCTGAGAGCAACACATAAACCTGGTGAATGTGATGAAGAAATGTGGGAATTAATACAAAAGCATACAATCAATGCAAATGTAGAAGAGGAAGAATTAGATGATGACGATGAGGATTGGGACGAGGATGAAGATTGGGAAGATGAAGACGAAAATGATTCAGACGACCAAGATGAACCGGAAGACTACCCACTTGACAGACCGATCAACCCTCAGTTCGCGATATTAAAAAATTTGAATTAAACGTTATAATATAAACAAAGTAAAATGGCACATCCTAAACGAAGAACTTCGACAACTAGAAGAGACAAAAGAAGAACGCATTTTAAAGCGGTAGCTGACAATATTGCGATTTGTCCAACTACAGGTCAGCCTCACTTATTCCACCATGCTCACTGGCATGAAGGGAAACTTTATTACAAAGGTAAAGTAGTAGCTGAAAAAGAAGTAGCGATTTAATTAATTCATTCTTCCTGATGAAGATAGGAATAGATATTTTAGGTGGCGATTTCGCACCAGATGCAAATATATCTGGTGCGATACTCGCTCAAAAAGAACTTCCTCGGGACGTAAAACTCGTACTATTAGGTGATCACGATGCTATCGTAGATGATCTAAAGTCACGTGGAGCGAATCCTGATGATTTTGAAATCGTTCATGCACCTGATGTAATCACGATGCATGACCATCCAACACGTGCAATTCCTCAAAAACCAAACAGTTCAATTTCTGTTGGTTTTGATTTGCTAGCAAAAAAAGAAATTGATGCGTTTGCAAGTACTGGAAATACTGGTGCAATGTTGGTTGGTGCTATATACAAAGTGAATACAATTCCTGGAATTATTCGCCCTTGTATTACATCAGTTATCCCATCGTTTGACGGTGGAAATTCTGTATTATTGGACGTTGGTTCAAATGCAGACTGTAAACCAGATGTACTTTACCAATTTGCTGTACTAGGTTCATTGTATGCTAAAAACGTATATGGTATTGAAAATCCTAAAGTGGCTTTATTAAACATTGGTGAAGAAGAAACGAAAGGGAACTTACTTACGATTGCAGTACATAAATTATTGGCTGAATCTGAAGAAGTAAATTTCATCGGAAACATCGAGGGTAGAGATATTTTCCGTGGTAAAGCAGATGTTATTGTTTGTGATGGTTTCACAGGAAATATTGTGCTTAAACAAGCAGAAGGATTGTATTACATGATGAAAAAAAGAGGTATTCAAGATGAATATTTCGATCGTTTCAATTATGAAAATTACGGTGGTACTCCAATTTTAGGAGTGAAGGGTAATGTTATTATTGGTCATGGTATCTCCAATGATATCGCAGTAAAAAACATGTTGTTACATGCATATGAAGTAGCAAAATCCGGATTAGCCATACGTGTTAACGAAGCATTTAACTAGTTATATGAGCAAAATTACAGCCGCAATTACTGGAGTTCATGGTTATTTACCTGAAACTGTTGTTACAAATCATGATTTAGCAAAAATCGTTGATACAACAGATGAATGGATTCTTTCAAGAACTGGGATATCTGAACGAAGAATCATGAAAAATGGTGCTTCATCAGACATGGGCACAGAAGCTGTAAAGGCTTTATTAGCTAAAAAGGGAATTGATCCTTTAGATATTGAATTAGTAATTGTTGCAACAGTAACACCTGATCACCCTTTCCCAAGTACTGCAAATATTATTTGTGATAAAGTAGGGATGACAAACGCTTGGGGGTTCGATTTAATTGCAGCGTGTTCTGGCTTTATTTATGCTCTACAAACGGGTTCAAAATTTATTGAAGCTGGTACTCATAAAAAGGTACTTGTTGTAGGGGTAGATAAAATGAGTTCAATCATTGATTATGAAGATCGTACCACTTGTGTTATTTTCGGTGATGGTGCTGGTGTTGTATTACTAGAACCAAATACAGAAAATTTAGGTGTGATGGATGCTATATTACGTAGTGATGGATCAGGAAGACATTACTTGATTCAACCTGCCGGTGGTTCAGCAAATCCTGCAACGTTAGAAACGGTTCAAAACAGGGACCATTTCGTAAAGCAAGAAGGAAAAACGGTTTACAAATTTGCAGTAACTAACATGGCAGAAGTTTCGGCTGAAATCATGGAGAAAAATAATTTAAAAAGTGAAGATATCAATTGGCTAGTCCCTCATCAAGCAAACTTACGTATCATTGATGCGACAGCAGAACGATGTGGTATTCCGAAAGAAAAAGTAATGATTAACATACAAAAGTATGGTAATACTACAGCTGGAACGCTTCCATTATGTTTATGGGATTGGGAAAAGCAACTTAAAAAAGGAGATAACTTATTGTTATCTGCTTTTGGTGGAGGATTTACTTGGGGATCCGTTTATTTAAAATGGGCCTATAATTCATAATAATTAAGAACTAATAAATCATAACATGAACTTAACAGAAATTCAAGATTTAATCAAGTTTGTTTCTAAATCAGGAGTTAGCGAAG
>CANCJF010000167.1 GCA_947378245.1 Bacteroidota bacterium | reverse complement strand
GAATCTAAAGCCTCAGTCACACAACGTAACGCTCTATTTTCACCTTCAACAGCAGCAGAACCCATAATTGCTACACCTGAATCTTTCATCACCGTGTATACATCATTAAAGTCAACGTTTACTGATCCAGTAACTGAAATTAATTCAGCGATTCCTTTTGCAGCAACTGTTAATACATCATCCGCTTTAGAGAAAGCATTATTAATTGTCAAATTACCTGTCATCTCACGTAATTTCTCATTATTGATAACTAATAATGTATCTACCGCTTGACGCATTTCTTCTAAACCTAATTCAGCTTGTTGTCTTCTTTTACGCCCTTCAAATCCGAAAGGAACGGTAACAATACCAACCGTAAGAATACCAAGTTCACGCGCAATTCCAGCAATTACTGGAGCGGCTCCTGTACCAGTTCCCCCGCCCATACCAGCAGTAACAAAGACCATTTTTGTATTATCACCTAATACAGCTCTGATTTCATCAATATTTTCAATCGCTGCATTTTTACCAATTTCAGGAATAGCACCTGCACCATTTCCTTCAGTAAGTGAAGCACCTAACTGAATTTTATAAGGTACTGCAGAGATATCTAATGCTTGTTTGTCAGTGTTACAAACAATAAAATCTACTCCTTTAATCCCAAGGTTGTACATGTGGTTTACAGCGTTACTTCCGCCACCACCTACACCGATAACTTTGATGATTGATGAAATGTTTTTTGGTAAATCGAATTCCATTTTTTTTGTCTTTTTATATTTTGAATGTTGTGAACAACATTGTTTTTCTTAATTAATTAGTATGTTCGGATATGCTGTAGTACAACATATGTACGGACATTTTATTCTGGTTCTTTGAGGATTCCTTCTAATTTTTCAAATATAGATTTAAAGAAAGGTCCTCTAGATTCTTTTTGAACAGGTTTTTCTTTTTTGTTTGTTGCTGGTTCTTTCTCAGATACAGTTTCGTTTGTATTTAATTTGTTTTTCAAATCAATAGATTGGAATCCTTTCAATACAAGTCCAATACCTGTAGAATACATTGGACTTGTTAAGTTCTCAATCGTATTAGAACTTCCTAAGTGTTCAGTTGGGTAACCTATACGTGTGTCAATTCCAGTAATATATTCAAACAATTGAGTTATGTGTTTCAATTGAGATCCACCGCCAGTTACTACAATTCCACCACTCAATTTTCTTTCAAAACCTGAATTTTTGATTTCATAATAAACATGCTCAATGATTTCCTCCATACGAGCTTGAATAATACTTGCCAAGTTACGCAATGAAATTTCTTTAGCTTCTTTACCACGCACACCTGGAATACAAACTACTTCATTTGTTTGACACTCACTCGCTAATGCAGAACCATACTTCACTTTTAATGCTTCAGCATGTTTTTTCATGATGGAGCACCCTTCTTTAATGTCTTCAGAAATGATGTTTCCACCAAATGGAATTACAGCTGTATGACGAATAATTCCTTCATGGAAAATTGCGATATCAGTCGTACCACCACCGATATCTACTAATACTACACCTGATTCTTTTTCATCTTCATTTAAAACTGCTTCAGCAGAAGCTAGTGGCTCTAAAATGGTATCTTTAATTACCAATCCTGCGCGTTCTACACAACGATTAATGTTTTTTACTGCAGAAACATGACCAGTAATGATGTGGAAATTAGCTTCTAAACGAGAACCTGCCATACCGATTGGCTCTTTAATACCATACTCATTATCCACAATATATTCTTGAGGAAGTGCATCGATAATTTCTTCTCCTGGCTCCATCGATAAACGATACATATCATCACGTAAAGCGTTGATATCATTGATTGTTATCAAATCGTCTGTTTTTCTTCGCGTCAATATCCCTCTATGTTGATAGCTCTTGATATGTTGACCTGCAATACCTACATTCACTACACGAATAATCAAATCGCCTTCAACACGAGATTGAGCTTCTTTAACAGCCAATTCGATTGAGTCAATTGTTTTTTCGATGTTAGACACAACACCACGCGAAACACCAAGGGAATCACTTTTCCCCATGGATAAAATTTCAATTTTACCATGCTCGTTCATTTTTCCAACGAAACAAGCGATTTTCGTCGTCCCGATATCTAAACCTACAATTACTTGACTCATAATTTTAATCTTCTTTCTGGTCTGATCCTAATTGTTTTTTACTGCAAACTACTTGATTTTCATACTTAAGATTAATACAATCATATGTACTCCAACCTTCGTAAGGAATACCTTCCTTGTAAAAGTCTGCTAATTTACGAAATTTAACTTTAACTTCCTCATTAGAAAGGGCACTTCCGAAAATTATTTTTTGTTCTCCTACCCTTGGTACGAGTACAAAATCTCCATTATTTTCTTTATGGATTTGACCGATTTGTAAAGAAAAGAATGGATCATTACAAACATACCGAGAAATTCGGTAGATATCATCCAGAGAAAATTTAGTTATTAAATTTTTGTTGTTAATAATTTTATTAACTGTTAAACCATTATTTTTATCTACAATATCACCCGTAACAACCACAACTCTAGCAGTATACAGATATGAAGGTGAAATAGTATGCCCCAATTCATCTAAATAAAAACTTTCACCATAATTATTAAAAATACGTGCAATTGGACGTCTAATTTTTACGTTAATTGCCCAGTCACCTCCTAATTTTGTATAAGCATTACAATCAAGTACTTCTGTCATTCCGTTGACAAATTTTTCAATTTTATTGAGTTGAAGTTGATTGTTTTTTTGATTTGGAGAAATCAGCCCTTTTCTTTTCAATCGAACATATAACTCTTTTTCGGTTAGAAAAGCATTTTCATCTTGGATGTCAATATGAATTTTAGGCGTTTTTAGGGATGTCATTTTTTGCTGACTATTAGTTATAGCCAGTATCGTTACTATTGCAGCGAAAAAGAGTGTCCAAATGGTTATTTTTAGCCAAGGTTTCATAAATAATAAATTAATTTACCGCCGGATTACAAATCCAACAGAGCTGAATTATAGCTTAGTATTTTTTCTTTCAAAGGCTTCACTAAACGATCAATATCACCAGCACCCACCGATATAACAACTTGATTTGAAGTGAGTTCAATCACATTTAGCAATTCTTCATTCTTTACCAAATATTTTGACGGACATGAAATTTTAGCTAACAAAACATCACTTGTAACTCCTTCCATTGGGAGTTCTCTAGCGGGATAAATTGGTAATAAATATAAGTTATCTACTTGCGATAATTCATGCGCAAACCCTTCCATAAAATCGTTTGTTCGTGAAAAAAGATGAGGCTGAAACACGATAGAAATTTGTTTTGTTGGGTATAATAAACGTACAGAATCGATTAACGCCTTTAATTCAGTAGGGTGATGAGCATAGTCGTCAATATAGGTTATCCCATCTGATTTAACATGATATTCAAAACGACGTTTTACACCTAAAAACGACTCTAAACCAAGTCGTATTTCATCTTCTGAAAGTCCAAGAAACACACATAACGCGATGCACGCTAATGCATTTTCAGCATTATGAATTCCAGGTAAACCTAAAGCAATATTTCCCCAAGCTTTCCCTTCGAAATACACATCTATAACTTGCAATCCATTTTCATAACGCAAGTTTTTACCTTGAAAATCAGCTTCATCAGTTAGAGAATAGGTTAATGTTTTGGCACTTCTTTTTATTGGAAGACCTTTTTTTATTACAAGAACCCCATTTGTGTTTATTAGATCAGCATAATCTTGAAATCCTTTTAAAAACGTTTCTTCATCTCCATAAATATCTAAATGGTCTGCATCACAAGCAGTAATAATAGATGCAAATGGATTCAATTGTAGAAATGAACGATCAAACTCATCTGCTTCAATCACTGTAAATTCAGAAGAAGTAGAAGCGATAAAATTCGTATTGTAATTGGTTGAAATACCACCCAAAAAAGCATTACATTTCAACGAGGAAGTATAGAGTATATGAGCAAGCATGGTGCTTGTTGTTGTTTTACCATGCGTTCCTGCCACACATAACCCTTTAGAATTACGTGTAATCAAGCCTAAGATTTGCGCTCTTTTAAGAATGTTAAACTGTTGATTTACAATAAAATTATATTCCAACATATTTTTAGGAATCGCAGGCGTATAAATCACCAACGTGCTTTCTTTTTCTATTTGAGTAGCAATTTCATCACCTAAATCCTCAAAATGAATAGAAATTCCTTCTTCAATTAACGTATCTGTCAAAGGTGATGGTGTTTTATCATATCCACTTACTTCAAATCCTTTCAAATGAAAATAACGAGCAAGTGCAGACATTCCAATTCCCCCAATCCCTAGAAAATAGATTTTTTTAAATGCATTTAAATCAACATTGTTCATATAATCAGTTTTTCTATTTCATTTACAATTAATTCTGAAGCATTTGGAATGGCATAATTCTTTAATTTTTGCGCCATTTCAAGTCCATTTATTTCATTGTTTATCAATGAAATACTTGATTGAATTAATTTTTCTTTTGCTTCTTTATCTGTTATCAATATCACTGAATCTCTCAATGCTTTTGCATTATGTGTTTGATGATCGTCAGACACATTTGGCGATGGAACTAAAATTGTTGGTTTTTGAATAATACTTAACTCAGAAACAGACATCGCACCAGCCCTTGAAATAATTACATCAGCTGCAGCGTACGCTAAATCCATTTCTTTGATAAATTCATATAAATGAATTCCTTGAGATTTAAGATCAGTTACTTGTTTTGCATAATTTGGATAATAAAACTTTCCACACTGCCAAATCACCTGAGTATTTGAATTCGTAATACTTTCCTTATTTTCAATTAAACTTTCATTCAATGTTTTTGCTCCCAAACTTCCCCCTATGATCAATATTGTTTTTTTGGATGGATCTAAGTAAAAATGTTGTAACGCCTTTTCTTTTTTACCTTCAATGTGCACCATTTCATTCCGAACAGGATTACCTGTAAGTACAATTTTCTCATTTGGAAAAAACTTCTCTAATCCTTGATATGCAACACATAACTTGGAAACCACTTTTGAAAGAATGCGGTTTGTTTTACCAGGGAAGGAATTTTGTTCTTGAACCACCGTTGGGATTTTCACCATAGAGGCGATTCGTAGAATTGGACCTGAAGCATACCCTCCTACTCCTACAACTATTTGAGGTTTAAACTTCTTTAAAATAAAATATGCTTTGATTAAACTAAACACCAATTTAAAAGGCAACACAAAATTTGAAAATGTAATTCTGCGTTGAAACCCTGTAATTGGAAGTCCGATGATATTATAACCTGCTTGAGGAACTTTCTCCATCTCCATTTTACCTACTGCACCAACAAACAAAATATCAGCAGATGGATTACGGCGTTTAATTTCATGTGCAATTGCAATTGCAGGGAAGATATGCCCTCCTGTACCACCACCTGATATGATTATTTTTTGTGTTTTCATTTTATCATTTTATTTTATAAAAATGGGGGATGTTACAGTACAACATCTGTAAATGCATTGCAACATCATTACACTTCATCAGACGACTCATCTGATTTTGTGACTTTTGTTTGTTTATATGCTATAGATTGTACCATTCCTATTGCAAGACATGTCATAATAAGTGCAGAACCTCCCATTGCAAGTAAGGGCATGTTTTGTCCGGTGACAGGGAAAATACGCGTACAAACCATCATGTTAACTGTTGCTTGTGTTA
>CANCJF010000166.1 GCA_947378245.1 Bacteroidota bacterium | reverse complement strand
CCATATCCCCCAAAATGATAATCGGTATATATTTTTACATCTTCTAATAAATCGGAAGCTAATTCATCTTGAAAGAGAAACCATTTTAATTTTGAAAACATTTCTGCATAGACATCAAAGCCTTTTAAAGCTGGAACAACATGTAAGGTTGTATTTACAGGTTTACCCAATAACAACCCACAACTTGTTGCTGTAGTTCCCTGTGCTACAAATACATCGTCAATTTGTAGCGTGATTTCTTTCCAAATTTCTTGACATCCAACCATCCCTAAATAATTCCCTCCACCTTCAGGAACAAAATAATAATTGGTAAATTCTGATTTTAATTCATCAATATATTGTTTATCGTTTCGCATACCATATTCTTCTCTTGAAAGAAAAATTAATTTCATTCCTAAATCTGAACATCGTTTTAAAGTAGTATTTGAATTTTCGTTAAGTTCTTCCCCTCTAACAAAACCGATTACTGGAACTCCCGCTTTATTTGCAGCTGAAGCAGTTGCTAATAAGTGATTGGAATAGGCACCTCCAAAAGTGAACAATCCAACATAATTACCTTGTTCTACTTGCAGTAGATTATATTTTAGTTTCCTCCATTTATTACCAGAAACTTCAGAGTGAATTAAATCGTCTCGTTTAACAAATAGTTGAATTCCCCTCGAAGTAAAACGAGGAATATTAATTTCTTGCAATAACGAAAACGAAGTATCAAATAATTGTTCGTTCATTTTTAAATTATTAACTCAAAGATATTACTTTATCAAAGTTCAAGTGCGCTTGACAACGAAATAAATTCTACTTTTGCCAAAAGAAATAAATCGAGATGAAAAATACAGCTTTAACAGAGAAACACATTGCGCTTGGAGCGAAAATGGTGCCATTTGCAGGTTACAACATGCCTGTACAATACGAAGGAGTAAATATCGAACATGAAACTGTACGAACAGGAGTTGGTGTATTTGATGTTTCTCATATGGGAGAGTTTTTATTAACAGGACCAAAAGCGTTGGATTTAATTCAAAAAGTCACTTCTAATGATGCTTCTACATTAGTTATTGGTAAAGCTCAATACAGCTGTTTACCAAACGGAAAAGGCGGTATCGTAGATGATTTGATTGTTTATAAAATGAAAGAAGAGCAATACTTATTAGTAGTTAACGCTTCCAACATTCATAAAGATTGGGATTGGATTTCTTCACACAACGATTTAGGCGTTGAAATGAAAAATATTTCAGATGATTACTCCTTATTAGCTATCCAAGGACCTAAAGCAGCGGAAGCTATGCAATCATTAACTTCGGTTGATTTAACATCTATTCCTTATTACAACTTCGTCGTTGGAGATTTTGCAGGTGTTGAACATGTAATCATTTCTGCAACTGGATATACTGGTTCTGGAGGTTTTGAAATTTACGTGAAAAATGATTCAGTAAATGCATTGTGGGATAAAGTTTTTGAAGCTGGTGCACCATTCGGAATTAAACCAATTGGTTTAGCTGCACGCGATACCTTACGTTTAGAAATGGGATTCTGTTTATATGGTAATGACATCAATGACTCAACTTCACCATTAGAAGCAGGCTTAGGGTGGATAACAAAATTCACTAAAGAATTTACAGATGCTGACTTCTTGAAAAAACAAAAAGAAGAAGGTGTGACTCGTAAATTAGTTGCTTTTGAAATGGTTGACCGTGGTATTCCTCGTCACGACTACCCTATAGTTGATGCAGATGGTAAAGAAATTGGAATTGTAACTTCAGGAACAATGTCACCATCCATGAAATTAGGAATTGGTTTAGGGTATGTAACGATTGAAAATTCTAAATTAGATTCTGAAATTTTTGTGTCAATCAGAGATAAAGGAATAAAAGCAAAAGTGGTTAAATTACCTTTTTATAAAAATTAATATATTGTTTTTTATCAATAAGAAAAGCTACCTATATTTAGGTAGCTTTTCTTATTGGTGAAAATTTAATTTCAATTTATTATTAGTTTATTTTACTACTAATTATTTTTCGTTTTTCGATTTATACCCACTTAAACAATAATTCCTTATGAATTCTATCGGATCTACAAAGTTGACAAGTTATCAAATACTTGTAATAGTTTTACTTTCACTTACACAATTTACAGTAGTTTTAGACTTCATGGTAATGTCACCTTTAGGTGACAAATTAATGAAAGCCATGCAACTTTCTACCCAACAATTTGGAGTAGCAGTATTTTCGTATGCTTTTAGCGCAGGTATTTCAGGTTTTTTAACGGCTGGATTTGCAGATAGTTTTGACCGTAAAAAACTATTACTATTCTTTTACATCGGTTTTATTGTCGGAACGCTTTTTTGTGGATTAGCAAATACCTACCCGCTTTTAATTGCTGCTAGAGTATTTACTGGGTTATTTGGAGGAGTTATTGGTTCGATTTCTATGGCAATAGTTTCTGATTTATTTTCCTTAGAACAACGAGGGCGCGTAATGGGATTTATGCAAATGGGCTTTGGTGCAAGTCAGGTATTGGGTATTCCTATTAGTTTGTTTATCGCAAATCGCTGGGGTTGGCAATCACCATTTTTTATGATTGTTATTCTTGCTACAATTATATGGTTAGTGATAACCATCAAATTAAAACCAATAACTAAACATTTAGAGGTCAAAAATAATGACAATGCTTTAAAACATTTGTGGCATACTATTTCTCAGAAAAACTACCGTATCGGATTTTTAGCAACAGCTTTAATGTCGCTTGGAGGTTTTATGATTATGCCTTGGGGAAGTGTTTATGCAATTAATAACCTACATGTTACCGAAGAACAGTTACCCGTATTATTTATGATTTCAGGATTAGCAACCTTAGTAATTATGCCTATCATTGGTAAGTTAAGTGATAAAATTGATAAGTTAACATTATTCATTTTTGCTTCAGCTTGGATGATAGTTGTCGTATTGATTTATGCTAATTTAGTTCCTGTACCGTTTTGGATAGTTGTATTACTAAACGTACTCATGATGATGGGAGTCATGGCTCGTATGATTCCAAGTGTCGCTCTAGTTTCTGCATTGCCTGAATTACATGATCGTGGTGCTTTTATGAGTATCAATTCTTCGCTTCAACAATTATCGGGTGGTATTGCAGCTGCTATTGGTGGGATGATTGTCGTTCAAAAAGACAATTTTAGTCCGATTGAACATTATGATACTTTAGCATTGGTGGTTGCAGTTTTTGTTGGAATTTGCGTATATGTGTTAAGCTTGGTTAGTAGAATAGTAAAAAGAGGAAAGTCCGTAAATGGATAGATTAAATCACCTAAAACAACTCCAACAAATCCTCTTGACTTAAGGATTTCAGAATTGATGCTTCTGTTTGAATGATATCAGAAGCAATTTCTTTTTTAGTCGCTTGGAGGTTGACAATCTTTTCTTCGATGGTTCCTGGAGTAATTAGTCGAACTGCTACTACGTGTTTATCTTGACCTATTCGGTAACAACGGTCGATAGCTTGGTTTTCTACTGCTGGATTCCACCAAGGATCAACGAGGTAGACATAATCGGCTTCGGTAAGGTTTAGTCCTGTTCCTCCTGCTTTTAGACTGATTAAGAATACTCGTATATCGTCGTTATCTTGAAAATCGTCGACAATTTCTTCTCGTTTTTTCGATTGACCAGTTAAGTAGGCAAAGGCAATATCTTCGTGCTCTAATTCGGTTTTTATGAGGTCGAGCATACCTACAAACTGACTAAACACTAAGATTTTATGGTAACGATGTTTTTCTTTGATTTCCTCCATCAGTACACGGATCTTCGCAGAATCATTACCGTAATATTCCTCTTCGTTTAATAAGGCTGGGGAATTACAGATTTGTCGCAATTTAGTAAGTGCAGCAAGCATATACATCGAATCCATGTGTTTCTTTTTCGCGGTAGATGCTTGGAGGTAATCGCGCATTTCTTTTTTGTAACTTTCGTAAACATCGCGTTGCTCCTGCCCCATTTCGCAATACAAGACCATCTCTGTCTTGTCCGGAAGTTCCGTTGCAACTTGTACTTTTGTTCTTCGAAGGACAAATGGATTGATTTTTCGTTGTAATTCTTGCGCGCGCTCAATATCTTTGTACTTATCGATTGGCGTGGAGAATTCCTCTCTAAAATGCGTTTGCGTTCCTAATAGTCCAGGACAAGCAAAAGATAACTGTGCGTATAAATCAAAAGTGTTATTTTCAATCGGAGTACCAGTCATCACAATTTTGTTGCGCGATTTAAGTAAACGAACCGATTTATACCGTTGTGAATCTGGATTTTTAATTGCTTGTGATTCATCTAAGAAAATGTAGTTAAACATAAACTCTTTGAGGTGATGCACATCTGAAAGTAAGGTGCCATAGGAAGTAATCACGACCTCGTAGTTGGATAAATCTTTTACATTCTTTTCACGATCTGCACCGTAAATGGTATGTACCTTTAAACTAGGAGCAAATTTTTGAAGTTCTTGTTGCCAGTTAAAAATCAAGGAAGTTGGTACAACCACCAAATTCGTATTCTTGTTTTTATATTTGCGTTGGGTTAAGATGAAAGCAATGATTTGGATGGTTTTTCCTAAGCCCATGTCGTCGGCTAAACATCCACCGAAATTGAATTCATCCAAGAAATTCAACCAGTTTAAACCATCTTTTTGGTAAGAACGTAATTCCGCTTTTAATTCTTTAGGTACTTCAACTTCTTTGATTGATTTAAAAGAACTTACCTTCTCTTTTAAGGATTGAATTTCTGCCTTCGTTTCCAGGGATAGTACTTCTTTATCGTATACTTCATCCAAGTAGGAGAAATTGATTTTGGAAGTACGAATGTGGTCTTTTACCACTTCACCGGCACGTAAATATTTAGAGAATTTTTCTATCCATTCTTCAGGAAGAATCCCTAATGTACCATCGTTTAAGGTGATGAATTTCGTTTTATTTTTAACCGCTTTTTGTAATTGTTTTAGCGAAACCACTTGATTTCCATAGGACAATTCAATCGTCGTATCAAACCAATCGATTCCACTTGTAACCGTAACACCAACCTTTGCTTTGTGTTGGTTGTAGTTATTCTCTTTGATATCGTTAAAGCCAAGTATTGTGTACCCTAAATCTCTCCATTGTTCGAACACTTCCAAGAACCAGCCCTCTTCCAAAAACTTACGTTTGGAGATATAGAAAAATTCTTGTCCCTCTTGTTCTGCGAAGGAATAATGTTGACGTTGAAGGATTGCGATCATGCTATACTCCTCTTCTATTTCACGTGCAAGTTGGTATTCATCCCCATTGCTATCTTTGAGGTATACTTGTTTTTTAGAAAGAATAGGAATTTCATGTTCCCCATAACGAAATGCGGGTGTCAATAAAATATAGGGTTCTTCTTCCGAGATGTAAATGATTTTCTCTAGGGAATTATCGACAATGAATTCTTTTTGTAATGCTGGCGGAGCCTTTCTCACAAAGGTATATTCGATGCGCACAGACTTTTCTATCGTATCTAAAATTTCTTGTTGAAATTCTGGAAACTTAGAAGCATGTACTAATAATTTAGAACCTTGTTTTTTGAAGTAATGAAGAAAGTTCAATAAACTGATAGAATCCACGAGGTAATACATCCCGTTTTCCACTAAGAAGTATTCCATCTTTAGTGAAAGTTGGGCGATTGGTAAACGTCGACCACGGATATAAATTTGCGGTTTAATTTCGTAAAACGCGTCTTTTAAATCCACTTTCAAAGAGAAATCGATTGG
>CANCJF010000165.1 GCA_947378245.1 Bacteroidota bacterium | reverse complement strand
CATATTAAATTCGATTGATTTTTTAATTTAAGTTATTATATTTATTAATTCAATATTATTTATTTTTTCATAAACAACAAATATTTAATGATTGTTGTTGTCTAGTGAAATTAAATTTGAAGCAATAAAAATGCCTAACATATGTTAGGCTTATACATTTTAGTGTTTTAACACTTTCCATTTTTCTTTCAAAGATTTCAAGTTGTCGACCAATGGATCATAATAATAGTAATCTCTTAATTCATGTAATCTATGATAAGGGTGAAGTGATCGATTTCCTTCATTATTTTCTATTACAACGTTCATTCTATTGAAAAAATCTACTTCTAATTCTTTTCCTAATTCTTTTACATAACGTACAGAACTATCTACTGAACATCCAGACGCATTCGTTGTAGTTTGGTCGACTACAAAAGCAATGATATATTCGTTTAGCATACACGCTTTTGCTTTTAAAGGTGTACTATGTGCTTTCCAAGAAGAAGCAAAATGTTCTAAATTTTCCTGAACAAAAATAGCTTCTGTTGGTGTAATAGGTCGGCTTGAGTGATAAAGCCAAATGCGACTATCATCTGAAAAACCATCAAAAAGATTATAAATCTGCTGCATTTGCAATAAGTTCTGCGACATCTAGTACTTGAATGTCTTGTTCTTTATTAAAATTTTTAACACCGTCTGTCATCATTGTATTACAGAATGGACAACCAGTTGCAATAATTGACGCATTAGTCTCCAACGCATCTTCTGTACGCTCTACATTGATTTCCTTATTTCCTTTTTCTGCTTCTTTAAACATTTGAGCACCACCTGCACCACAACATAACCCTGTTGTTTTACATCGTTTCATCTCAATTAATTCAGCATCTAATTTTTCTATCAATGTACGTGGAGCTTCATAAACATCGTTTGCACGACCTAAATAACATGGGTCATGAAAAGTTATTTTTTTTCCTTTGTAGGTCTGACTACCTTCTAATCTAAGTTTTCCTTGATTAATTAAATCTTGGATTAATTGTGTGTGGTGAATCACTTCATAATTTCCTCCAAGTTCTGGATATTCATTTTTTAAGGTATTAAAGCAATGCGGACAAGCTGTAACTATTTTTTTTACTTCATACGCATCCAATACTTGAATATTCATCATCGCTTGCATTTGAAATGTAAATTCATTTCCTGCTCTTTTTGCTGGGTCTCCAGTACAACTTTCTTCAACACCTAATACTGCAAATTTGACATTGCAATGGTGTAAAATTTTAGCAACTGCTTTTGTTATTTTTTTTGCCCGGTCATCAAAACTACCAGAACAACCAACCCAAAACAAAATGTCTGGAGATTCACCATTTGCCATCATTTCGGCCATGGTTGATACTTTAAATGCTGTACTCATATTATTTTTCAAATACTTGAATAGTAACTTGTTGTTCTACTAAATCGGTAAATTTACCTTTGTATTGTGTAGCTCTTACCATATGGTTATCGATCCAATGATAATTCCCGCCACGTGGTTTCCCCATAACCATTCCATGGTATTTGAAACCGTGCTCAGCCAACCATTGTTCGGTATATGCTCTGTGGTCTTCAGTTCGTGAAGTGAAAAAGGTAATAATATGGCCTTCATCGTACCATTTATTTAATGTAACTAATGCTTCTGGATATATTGCTGCAGTCAACATTCTTTCAGGTTCTTCATTTGGAATATCGTCACAGATTGTACCGTCTATATCAATTAAGTAGTTCTTTACATTTTCTGGTAATACAGGACTTAACGCTTGTCCATTTTCACTTAAAGGAATAAGTTCCATAATATAATTATTAATTATAAATTTTATTTTCCGTCTCCATCACTTCGACCATCCATCACATTGTCTCTCGTCACTCATTAATCCAGTTCCCTCGATCAGCAGGTGAAAATTGCCAAGGTGCACCATTATTTTCAATATTGGTCAACATCCCTGTCAATTCGGTTGGGATTTTTGATTCTTCCATCACTAAGTATCGTCTTAAATCCACAATGATGGATAATGGATCAATATTTACAGGACATTCTTGAACACAAGCATTACAAGAGGTACATGCCCAAATTTCTTCTTCTGTAATGTAATCTCTTAACAAACTTTTTCCATCTGTATAGTCTTTTCCATTTTTACGAATTCCTTCTCCAAGTTCTACCAAACGATCACGCGTATCCATCATGATTTTTCGTGGAGATAATAATTTTCCAGTTTGATTCGCAGGACAAGAAGAAGTACATCTACCACATTCAGTACAAGTATATGCATCTAGTAAGTTTTTCCAAGTTAAATCGGTTACATCTTTTGCTCCAAAACGAGAAGGTACGTCTCCATCGTTACCAGTCGCTGCAAAAGGATCAATTGTTGGGTCCATCAACTTTTTCACTTCTTCAGTTACTGATGATAAATTGGTAAACTTTCCTTTCTTTTCTAAATTGGAATAATAGGTATTTGGGAAAGCTAATACTATGTGGAAATGTTTAGAATAAGGTAAATAATTTAAAAATGTAAATACCATCACTAAATGTCCCCACCAACCAATTTGTTCAAAAATATGTAAAGTATGAATATCCATTCCTTCAAATATCGGAGCAATTAAGGATGAAATTATAAAATGGTAAGATTCTCCTTTTGCACTCATGATTGCTTCATCCGCTCCATTCATTGTAAAAATAAAGGTAACTAAGAATATTTCCATAATTAATATAATATTAGCATCTTTCTTTGGCCAACCTGCCAATTCTTTCATGTTCAATCTTGGAAGTTTTAACAGATTTCTACGAGATAAAAAAGCAACAGTTCCTACTAACGCTAAAATGGATAAAATCTCGATAAAACTAATTATAAAAGTGTAAAAACCACCTAGAAAAGAATGGAAAAAACGATGTGAATTAGTAAATCCATCTGTGAAAATTTCTATCAATTCAATTTGTGTAATAACAAAAGCTGCATACAAGCATAAATGCAATAATGCAGGAATTGGTCTAGTAAACATTTTCTTTTGTCCTAATGCAACTAAAACCATTGTTTTCCAACGTTCAGATGTTTTGTTAGTTCTGTTTATATCTTTACCTAATAAAATGTTAGCACGTACTTGTAAAATGTTTTTACTGAATAAATAAAATCCTATACAAAAAAGGATACTAAAAATAATAATTGACATAGATGGTGGTTAATGAATTGAGTCTAAAATTTTTCGTAATTTTTCTTCTTCTTTTTTAGTAATTTGAAGTCCTTTAGGTCTTCGACTAAAAACAGAAAGTTTAATGTATTTTTCTGGATGTTCATGAAGATCATCCAGTATTAGTTGAATTTTTTTATTTGAATTAACTAATTCGTTATATAATGTTTCGTCTTTTAAGAATTTTGATAAATTACCTCGATTATTATCAGTTTCTTCTAATGCCTTATTGATGGATGAAATAGTTTTGTGTGCTCCAGAAATAACTTCTTTGAAATTTGATTTAACTAAGTCGTCGCTAAAAGAATGTGCATTACCAAGTATCGATGAAATCTCTTTATTACTTTTATCTAAGTTTTTAGTAATGTTTGCTACGTTTTGAAGTATGTCACTTAATTTTATTTTTTCTTCTCTAACTAAGTCGTTCATTTCTAGAGATAGGTCTCCAAATCGTTTAATAGCTAATTTTGCTTCACTTAGACTTGAGCGAATGTCGTTTGTACCTTTATTTTCATCAAATAATTCAGTGATAGAATTCACCATATTATCTATGTTTCCCATCAAATGTTGTAATTTTTTTGAAACTGGATCTGCCATTGCTTGAACCTGTTGAGTCATGTCTAAAGCTACAGTGCCATTAAACTTACTTCTAATTGGATAATAACCCTTACTAATATCATCCGAAAAAGATAAAATTATTGCTTTATTAAATAAGTCTAAAGAACCAATTTGAATACTAGAACCTTTCGGTATTTTAATGTCTTTATTTTGAATGTTAAATGTCACCTTCACTTTTCGTTCGATAGTTTCACTAGGGACATATTCAATTGAAAGAACTTTACCAACACCAACACCATTTACAGCTACCGAACTTGCGGGCATTATACCTCCAGAAGTAGGGAAATATCCATAATAAATATCATCTCCTCCTAAAAAACTACTTCCTTTAAGAAAATTAACTCCAGTAATTATCAATGCAATCGCACAAATAGCGATAATTCCTAATTTTATTTCCTTACTAATTTTCAAAATTTATTTCTTTTTCAGTTTGTTAATTCCTTGGTCAAGAGGGATTCGAATACCATTTTCTAATACATACACAAAAGCATTTGAAAAACCTTTTTTTCTCATTTCGTTTTTCAACAAATTCGCACTATCAAAATCATTTTCAAAATTTCCAGTTACGTATTTGAATACACTTCCTTCTTTTTCTTCTTCAACCTTGATTCTTGCGAACTTTTCTGAGTTTAAAGATAGTTTTTTATCTGAAGTCTCAAGCTGAACTTTGAAAATAATTGACGATTTTTTTGTTGAATTTGTAGACTCGTTAGAAGTATATGTGGATTCATTTGCTTGCTCCGAATTTCTAGTAACTGTATTTGTACTTGATTTTTTATCACTTTTAATTACATCAACACCTTCTAAGTCTGCTTTGTAGTTTTTAAAAGCTTCAAACATTGCACTTGCCATTTTGATTTGTGATTCTGGATTTTTTAAAAAGTTTTCATCTGAAGGATTGGTTAGAAATCCTGTTTCAATTAATACTGAAGGCATAGTGGTTTTGTATAATACTAAGAATCCTGCTTGTTTTACACCGCGATCATAGCGACCGATCTCTTTAAATTCTGATTGTAGTTTTGAAGCAAAATTTATAGAGTGATCTAAGAAAATGGAAAGTTGCAACTGACGAGCAATAATCGCATCTGGACTCATGTCGAAATCTTTGTATTTTGCACCTTTGTCTTCTTCTAAATAAATGGTACTGTTTTCTCTGTCAGCAACTTTTTGTTGTGATGCAGCACGATGAAGTCCTAATACAAAAGTTTCAGTACCATAGGCGGCTGGTGATGCTGAGTTTGCATGAATACAAATAAATAAATCTGCATTGTTTCTATTTGCAATTTTTGCACGGTCATCTAATTCTACAAAAACATCGGTATCTCTTGTGAATACTACATTGATAGAAGGGAAAGCTTCTTTGATTTTATTACCTAATAATAATGACATCTGTAAACAAACAGTCTTTTCATTGGCTGAACTACCATGACATCCAGGGTCTTTTCCCCCATGACCTGCATCAATACACACCGTTTTTATGGTTTCATTTTCATTTTTTCGTTGCCCATAACCTAAAAAAGAGTTAACTACAATTATTGTAATTATAGCTATTAACTGAAAGTTATCTGCCAATTTATGAGGTAAAATACTGGTATTTTTATAGTTTTGCATCATTCTAAAAACTGAAATAACAAATTTAGATATATCTATTCGTGAAACTTTCTACTTTACATCAAATTTTCTTCGTTTCATTGTTAATAAACTTTGTTTCCCTGCATGTTTATTCTCAAAAAGATACTATCTACAGTGAGGATAAATCGTTTCAAAGTATTGGTAAGTACACAGCTAAGGATTCTATTTATAACGATTTAAAAAACAAAAAAGTACATTTATACGGAGATGCAAAACTAGAATATAATGATATAAAACTTTCTGCTTACTACATTGTGTTTGATATGGCAAATGAAGAAGTATATGCTACATATAAATTAAACCCAGATAAATCTAGGGTAGGGGAACCATTGATAATTCAAAATGGAGAAGAATTTAG
>CANCJF010000164.1 GCA_947378245.1 Bacteroidota bacterium | reverse complement strand
ATCCTTACATGCAAATCCTCAAAACCCTCATATTATTGAAGGTTTATGGATGATAAACAGTTCTTTTTTTGTTTTTTTAACCTTAGGGAAAAAATACGGAGTCATTTTCACTTTATTTCATGCACTAAATCTTGTTTTTTATTACTTTTTTTATACAGGATATCAAGTAATTTATCGCTTCCACAATCCAAATGATTTTCAAGACATTATAGGTATTTGTATTAGTATTACTATTGCTTTTTTAACATTTATCTATTTTAATTGGATAACGATTTCAACCAATATATTAGCCTCAAAAAAATTAGAATTTGCCGCCAATGTTTTAAAAAATCAATTTGAAACTATCTCTAAACAAAATGAAGAAAAAAGTGTGATGCTTAAAGAGATACACCATCGCGTTAAAAACAACCTTCAACTAATCATCAGTTTACTACGATTGCAAACACGTGAATTTACTAATTCTGAAACGATTGCTCAATTTGATGATGCTGTTAATCGCATCGTAACGATTTCTTTGGTACATGAAAAAATGTATCAAACGGAGGATTTTTCACAATTAGATTTACAAGAATATTTCAGCAGTCTAGGCAATGATATGATACGATCCCACAGAGAAAGTCATCAAATTGAATTTCAGTTGTTTTTTGAAGTGGAAAAAATAAAATTAAAACCAATTGTTCCGATTGCATTGATATTTAATGAATTAATTTCAAATTCTTTAAAACATGGTAAAAAGGAAAACGAACAATTAATTATTCAATTTCACATGAAGACAAAAAGTAATGGGAATCTTGAATTCAGCTATTCTGACAACGGAACATGGATTAACCCATCGAGAGAAAACTCATTTGGACTTGAATTAATTGAGGCTTTAAGCCAACAAATTGAGGCTACGATGACTTTTAGTTCAAGCCCAAAAACAGAATTTCATTTTACAATGAAAAACCCTTCGGATAAAGTATATGTAGGTCAATAGATTTTACCTAAATCCTTTTACTATTTATAAAAATAGACTACTTTTGATAATCAAAATAGACAGGTTATGACGAGTGCTGAATTATTCTTTGAAAGTGAAACTATCACAAACAATAATCTTGATTTCATTCAAAAAAACGTTGCTAAACTTTCTGAAAATCAAATCCATTGGAAACCTTCCGAAAATACGTGGAGTTTATTAGAAATTTTCGCTCATTTGAATGAATACGCCGCTTTTTATCACCCTGCGTTTACCAAGAAAATTTCATTGACTCGTTACAGAAATCCTAGAATAAATTTTATCCCTTCCCCTCTAGGTAAATCCGCCTGGAAATCAATGCAGTTAGGTCAATTAAAAAACATTAAACGCAAATTTAACGCTGCGCGAAATTTCAATCCAATTTTTAATAAAGAGTTGGTCAAAGGAGATGACATTCAAATCTTCAAACGATTTCAAGAAGAACTATTAACGATTTTGGAAAGTGCTAAAAACGTGAATATCCAACGAGCAAAAGTTCCGACTTCCATTTCTAAATTTGTTCGCTTACGTTTAGGAGATGCTTTTTTATTTGTGATTTATCATAACCAACGACATATTCAACAAGCAATGAATTTGATGAGTCACCGCGCATTCCCAACAAAATAATGAAGTCCTTTGCATATTGTCGCGTTACCATTTGTCCAGTACGTGGAGAAATGAAAGATAGCGGCGAACAGGTGACACAATTACTTTTTGGAGAACTAATTCGCATCCTAGAAAAAAATAAAAATTGGCTTCGAATTACTACGTTTTCAGACAAGTACGAAGGGTGGATTGACGAAAAACAAATTTCCTATCTTTCCAAGGATGCCTTTAACACTTGGAGCAAAGAACAACAAGTAATTACAAAGCCTACAAAACTTAATTCTCCAATTGGTCGATTATCCTTACCTGTCGGATCCTACGTTTCAAAATTAAGTCCTTCTCCATTTTCAATAGGAGAAGATGTTTTTACAGGAAATTATCAATTCAAGAATACCACACTTATTGCTTTCGCAAAAACGTATTTGAATACACCTTACCTTTGGGGAGGAAAATCGAATTACGGAATCGATTGCTCTGGATTCACACAAATCGTTTTTCGTAGTCAAGGAATAGAACTTCCTCGCGATGCTTCCCAACAAGTACATATTGGGACAGAAATTAGTCGTTCAAACACCAAAGCGGGTGATGTTGCTTTTTTTACCAATGAAGCTGGTCGTGTCATACACGTTGGGATTTTACTTTCTACATCCAAAATCATTCATGCCAGTGGTCGCGTGAAAATAGACAAATTAGACGATCAGGGGATTTGGAGTGAAGAATTGGGCGAGTATTCGCATAAATTGAGCGTTATCAAGAGATTTTAATATATTTGTTTACAATTAACCACTGAATAGATTAGCATGGAAAGAGATAAAGTAATATTTGATTTAATTCAAGAAGAGAAAAACAGACAATTACACGGAATTGAGTTGATTGCTTCTGAAAACTTTGTAAGCGAACAAGTCATGGAAGCCATGGGTTCTGTATTGACAAATAAATATGCGGAAGGACTTCCAGGAAAAAGATATTACGGTGGTTGTGAAGTAGTGGATAAAGTGGAGCAATTAGCAATTGACCGTTTGTGTGAATTGTTTGGAGCAACTTGGGCGAATGTACAACCACACTCTGGTGCACAAGCAAATGCAGCAGTGTTTTTAGCATGTTTGAATCCTGGCGATAAAATTTTAGGGTTTGACTTATCGCATGGTGGTCACTTAACACATGGTTCTCCAGTTAACTTCTCTGGTAAATTGTATAAACCATTTTTCTATGGTGTGAAAAAAGAAACAGGGTACGTTGACTACGAAATGCTGGAAGAAGTTGCACGTCGCGAGAAACCAAAAATGATTATTTGTGGTGCTTCTGCCTATTCAAGAGATTGGGATTATGCACGTATTCGTAAAGTAGCAGATGAAATCGGTGCTGTGATTTTAGCAGATATTTCGCACCCAGCAGGGTTAATTGCTACCGGATTATTAAGCGATCCATTAGCATTTTGTCATATTGTAACTACAACGACTCACAAAACGTTGCGTGGACCTCGAGGAGGAGTAATTATGATGCGTGAGAATATCGAAAATCCATGGGGTATCAAGTGGAACAATGGAAACTTAAAAACCTTAGGTGCATTGTTGGATGCAGCAGTTTTCCCAGGAATTCAAGGTGGACCACTAGAGCACGTAATTGCAGCAAAAGCAGTAGCGTTTGGAGAAGCATTGACACCAGAGTACAAAAAATACATGCAGCAAGTACAAAAAAATGCGGCAGTGATGGCAGAAGAATTGGTAAAATTAGGATATAACATCGTTTCAGAAGGAACAGACAACCACAGTATGTTGATCGATTTACGTTCGAAAGGAGTAAACGGAAAAGATGCTGAAATCAACTTGGTAAAAGCAGACATTACGGTAAATAAAAACATGGTACCGTTTGATACAGAATCTCCTTTTGTAACTTCCGGAATTCGTGTGGGTACACCAGCAATTACTTCTCGTGGATTGAAAGAAGCAGAAACGAAAGAAATCGTGAAATTATTGGATGAGGTACTGACAAATATCGGTAACGAAGAAGTGTTAGCAAATGTTAGAACAAAAGTAAACGCGATGATGAAAGATTATCCGTTGTTTGTTATTTGTCCGGAGTAAAACTAACTCCGTTACATTGAACAAATTCTATAACTCTATCAGATTGAGCGGAGTCTTAAACCCCGTCACATTGAGCGGAGTCGAAATGAGGGGTGAAAAATAAAACAACAAAAGACCGATGATGAGAATTTATCGGTCTTTTTTTTGTTTTAATTTCAATCTTTACATTGTTTGAATTACAGACATTTTGTATTTTTGTTTAAAATTAATCATTACCATGTCAATTCAAATTTCCCCCTTAGTATTGGGAGAACGAATTTCAAGCCTAAGAAAACAAAAAGGATTTTCGCAAGAAGAATTAGCGAAACTAATTGGTATTTCTCGTTCTTCTCTGACACAATTAGAACTTGGTAAACGTAGTATCAGTGTTATAGAAATACAAAAAATTGCACACGAATTTTGTCTTTCAATTGATATTCTCTTAAGCGCTGATTTTAATGTGATCAATGAGATTTCACCAAATGCATTGGAATACACCGCAACTGAAGAACGCATTTCTGTTCCATCGTTGAATGTAGAAAAATTCAAAAACATTGTATTATACATTCTCGAACACTGTGCAGGAAAACCTAATGTCGGTGAAACGGTGTTGTATAAACTGCTTTATTTTTCTGATTTTAATTATTACGAACGTTACGAAGAACATTTAACTGGAGCGAATTACAGAAAATTACCTTATGGACCCGTTCCTCAAAAATTAGATTCGATTTTGCATCAGATGATTGATGCAAAACAATTAATACGAATCAAGACTAAGTACCATAATTATCCTCAAACGCGCTACATTCCTCTAGAGAAATCAGATCTTTCCCATTTAAAAGCAAGTGAAAAAGAAACAATCGATCACGTGATTGAGCAAATGAGCGATTGGTCAGCTTCTGCGATTAGCGCGTATTCACATAAGGATATTCCTTGGTTGACCTCTCAAGATGGGGAAGAAATCAATTATGAATTAGTTTTTTACCGTGAGTCGCCTTTTTCGGTTCGTAATTATGACGAAGAGTTGTAGAACTATGATTTTTGAAGAATTAGTAGCATTTACAAAAGACGTAAAGTATCTTTCAAAGCGTTTCCGAAGTCTCAAACAAGATTTAGAGGTGGTAAAAAAGGTATTGCTTTTCGCTCCTACTGAACGCCCTCCTTTTAGTTTTCAGTTAAATAACTTGCAACTCGAAACATGTGTAATTAAAGTAAAGAAAATTGCATGTAAATCGCTGAAAGGAAAAGGAGTGAATTCTGGACTACGCCTCATTTATGCTTATTTTAAACAAGAAGAAAAAATTGTATTAATTGAGATTTACCATAAAAGCGATAAAGAAAATGAAGATAGAGAGCGAATTTTGAATAATTTTCGTTAAACACAATTTACAATTTCACATCAATCCCAAGTCGAAGTTGAGCAGTAAAGAAATCATTGATGCCCATTCCGAAATTTATTAAATGGAATTCATATGCTAAACGATGATTTTTAGGATTAATTCTTATACCAGCACTAGTAGTAATAGTATGGTTAATTTCTGAAAAACTACTTGAATACAACTTTGAGTTATAGCCACCAGTTCCGATCATCCCACGTGTGTAATTGAATCCATACCCAATTTGAGTACATATTGAAATAGCCTTGTATTTAACGATATCTACTCCGACCTTTAAACCGAGTGTAGAGTTTCGAAAAAATGCTTCTGGAGAATGACTATATCCTAAGCTAGTGCACTCTCCGTTTAGGATGTATGGGATGAATCGCAACTTGTTTTTCCAATAGGACTGTTGGTATCCAATTTCGTAAAATATTCCAGTACCATCTGGTCGTGCTTCAATAAATCCAACACCTATAGCTGTGGTTATAGATTTATTACTAAACTTAGTAAGCGAATCTTGAGCGTTCAGTGACATAAACAAAACGTTCATTAAAACTAAAAATAAGACTTTTTTCATTTTTTTTATTCTGTTATAAAATCCATATAATTTGATCTGTCAATAATCTCAAAGGAAGCATCTGGATAACCTTTCAACCAAGCTTGGGGAATTTTTGCTTTTCCTTGCATCGCCCATTTGAATTCGTAGGCTTTTAAGGCTCCGTCTTTTTCCTCAATCCAATCTATATCTTGTCGACTGTGTGTTCT
>CANCJF010000163.1 GCA_947378245.1 Bacteroidota bacterium | reverse complement strand
GAATGTATTGATAGAGGTTTAACTTACAGTGTTCCACTGAAAGCTAAATTGAAGTTATATTGTACAGACCCTGAACACGAAGATTTTGAAACAATCGTTCAAGATGTTTATTTAGGTACAATTCCTTATATGACTCCGAAAGGATCATTCGTGGTTAACGGAGCTGAACGTGTTATTGTTTCTCAATTACACCGTTCTCCAGGTGTATTCTTTGGTCAAAGTCGCCATGCGAACGGGACTAAATTATATTCTGCTCGTGTTATCCCTTTTAAAGGTTCTTGGATTGAATTCGCTACTGACATCAATAATGTTATGTATGCATACATCGATCGTAAAAAGAAATTGCCTGTAACAACTTTGTTTAGAGCTATTGGTTATGAAACGGATAAAGATATCCTAGAAATTTTCGGTTTAGCGGATGAAGTAAAAGTTACAAAAGTTAATTTGAAAAAATTAATCGGAAGAAAACTTGCTGCACGTGTATTAAAAACATGGATTGAAGATTTCGTTGATGAAGATACAGGAGAAGTTGTATCTATTGAACGTAACGAAGTTATCTTAGATCGTGAAACTATCATCGCTGATGAACATGTTGATTTAATTATCGATGCAGGAGTTAAAACGGTTATCTTACATAAAGAAGATGTAAATTCTGCTGATTTTACTATAATCTATAATACATTACAAAAAGATACTTCCAATTCTGAAAAAGAAGCGGTAGAGCATATATATAGACAATTACGTAATGCTGAACCACCAGATTATGAAACTGCTAAAGGAGTTTTTGAGAAATTATTCTTTTCAGATACTCGTTACGATTTAGGGGAAGTTGGTCGTTTCAGATTAAACAAAAAACTTAAATTAGAAGATACCGAGACTTCTCGTGTGTTAACTAAAAATGATATTATCTGTATCATCAAATATTTGATTGAATTAATTAATTCAAAAGCAGATGTAGATGATATCGATCACTTATCAAATCGTCGTGTAAGAACTGTTGGTGAGCAATTATATGCTCAGTTCGGTGTAGGTTTAGCTCGTATGGCTAGAACAATTCGTGAGCGTATGAATGTACGTGACAACGAAGTATTTACACCTATCGATTTGATAAATGCTAAAACATTATCTTCTGTAATTAATTCGTTCTTTGGAACTAACCAGTTATCTCAATTCATGGATCAAACGAATCCATTATCTGAGGTTACTCATAAACGCCGTTTATCGGCTCTAGGACCTGGTGGTTTATCAAGAGAAAGAGCTGGTTTCGAGGTACGTGACGTTCACTACACGCACTATGGTCGTTTATGTACAATTGAAACACCTGAGGGACCAAACATTGGTTTGATTTCTTCTCTTTGTGTTTACGCAAAAGTGAATAAATTAGGATTTATTGAAACACCATATCGTTCAGTTGTGGACGGTAAAGTGAAATTAGATGAACCAGTTTACTTGACTGCTGAAGAAGAAGATGCAAAAATGATTGCACAAGCAAATGCAAATATTGACGATTCTGGTAAATTCTTAAACGATGTTGTTAAAGCACGTTTTGAAGGAGATTTCCCAGTTGTTAATCCTAAAAATCTACACTTAATGGATGTTGGTGCGAACCAAATTGCATCTATTGCGGCTTCTTCAATTCCTTTCTTGGAGCATGATGATGCCAACCGTGCATTGATGGGATCTAACATGCAACGTCAAGCAGTTCCATTATTAAAACCAAATTCTCCAATTGTTGGTACTGGTATCGAGCGTTTAGTAGCACGTGATTCTCGTGTATTAATTAATGCAGAAGGAAATGGTACTGTAGAATATGTTGATGCTAATGAAATCGTAATTCGTTATGATTGGAATGCGGATGATAAATTAGTAAGTTTTGATAGCGAAACAAAACATTATGCATTAACTAAATTCCAAAAAACAAATCAAAGTACTACTATCAACTTGAAACCTATCGTTAAGAAGGGTGACAAAGTTGAAAAAGGTCAAGTGCTTTGTGAAGGATATGCAACTCAACAAGGTGAATTAGCTTTAGGACAAAATCTTAAAGTAGCATTTATGCCTTGGAAAGGATATAACTTTGAGGATGCGATTGTGATTTCTGAAAAAGTGGTTCGTGATGACATCTTTACTTCTATTCATATCGATGAATATACTTTAGAAGTAAGAGACACTAAACGTGGTATGGAAGAATTAACTTCTGATATTCCTAACGTAAGTGAAGAAGCGACTAAAGACTTGGACGAAAATGGTTTAATCCGTATCGGAGCCGAAATTAAAGAAGGCGATATTTTGATTGGTAAAATCACTCCAAAAGGTGAAACAGATCCATCTCCGGAAGAAAAATTATTACGTGCAATCTTTGGTGATAAAGCTGGTGATGTGAAAGATGCTTCATTGAAAGCAGGTCCTTCATTAAGAGGGGTTGTTATCGGTAAAAAATTATTCTCTCGTTCAGTTAAAGACAGAAAATCGAAAGCACAAGACAAACCAATCTTAGAATCTTTGGATTCTGATTACGAAAAAGATTTCCATGCACTAAAAGAAAAGCTAGTTGATAAATTAGTTAGTATTTTAGGTGAAACGAAATCAAATGGAGTTTTTAATAATTTCAAAGAAGAGATTATTAAGAAAGGAAGTAAATTCTCACAAAAAGCATTACTTTCTATTGATTACTCTATCGTAAATCCTTCAAATTGGACAGCTGAATCAAATATTAATACGTTGATAGGCCGTGTAATTCATAACTTTACAATTAAAGCAAATGATTTATTAGGTACTTATAAACGTAAAAAATTCCATATTTCTGTTGGGGATGAACTTCCTGCTGGAATTGTTAAAATGGCTAAAGTTTATATCGCTAAAAAACGTAAGTTAAAAGTTGGGGATAAAATGGCTGGACGTCATGGAAATAAAGGTATTGTCGCAAATATCGTTCGTCAAGAGGATATGCCATTCTTAGCAGATGGAACACCGGTAGATATCGTATTGAATCCACTAGGGGTACCTTCTCGTATGAACTTAGGTCAAATTTATGAAACAGTTCTTGGTTGGGCTGGAGAGAAATTAGGAGTTAAGTTTGCTACCCCAATTTTTGATGGTGCTACACCTGATGAGATTAATGATTGGACTGATAAAGCTGGTGTACCAAGATCTGGAAAAACCTACTTATATGACGGAGGAACTGGAGATAGATTCCATCAAACTGCTACAGTTGGTGTAATTTATATGCTTAAATTATCACACATGGTTGATGATAAAATGCATGCTCGTTCTATCGGACCATATTCTTTAATTACGCAACAACCATTAGGTGGTAAAGCTCAATTCGGTGGTCAACGTTTTGGTGAGATGGAGGTTTGGGCATTAGAAGCATTTGGTGCTGCTAATATCCTTCAAGAAATCTTGACTGTTAAATCGGATGATGTAATGGGGCGTGCTAAAGCTTATGAAGCGATAGTTAAAGGAGATAATATTCCAGAACCAGGTATTCCAGAATCATTCAATGTATTATTACATGAGTTGAGAGGTTTAGGATTAAATATCTCTATGGATTAATTCTCTAGTTGTTGAATTTGAAAACAAGCAATATATAATGGCTTTTAGAAAAGAAACACCAAAAAAACAAAGTAGTTTTAATAAAATCACTATTTCACTTGCTTCTCCAGAAATTATTCTGGAGCAGTCAAGTGGTGAGGTATTAAAACCTGAAACTATCAATTATAGAACTTACAAACCTGAAAGAGATGGTTTGTTTTGTGAGCGTATTTTTGGACCTGTTAAGGATTATGAATGTCACTGTGGTAAATACAAACGTATTCGTTATAAAGGAATCGTATGTGACCGTTGTGGGGTTGAAGTAACAGAGAAAAAAGTTCGTCGTGAGCGTATGGGTCACATTTCATTAGTGGTTCCTGTTGCTCATATCTGGTATTTCCGTTCGTTACCAAACAAAATTGGTTACTTATTAGGTTTACCTACTAAAAAATTAGATCAAATCATTTATTATGAGCGTTATGTAGTTATTCAAGCGGGTACTGCAACTCATTTAGATGGTGGTTTAATTAAATATTTAGATTTTTTAACGGAAGAAGAATATTTAGACATTTTAGAGTCTGATGTTGTATCTAAAGACAATCATCATCTAGAAGATACAGATCCTAATAAATTTATCGCGAAAATGGGTGCTGAGGCACTTCACGATTTATTAAAAGGATTGAATTTAGATGAATTATCTTTTAGTCTTCGTCATAGCGCAAATACTGAAACTTCAGTTCAACGTAAAAACGAAGCGTTAAAAAGACTTCAAGTTGTAGAATCTATGCGTGAATCTCAAACACGTATTGAAAACAGACCTGAATGGATGATTGTAAAAGTTGTTCCTGTTATTCCACCAGAATTACGTCCTTTAGTTCCACTAGATGGAGGTCGTTTTGCTACGTCTGACTTAAATGACTTATATCGTCGTGTAATTATTCGTAACAATCGTTTGAAACGTTTGATCGAAATTAAAGCTCCTGAAGTTATCTTACGTAATGAAAAACGTATGCTTCAAGAATCTGTTGATTCACTATTTGACAACTCTCGTAAATCTAGTGCTGTTAAAACGGAATCAAACAGACCATTGAAATCGTTATCTGATTCATTGAAAGGTAAACAAGGTCGTTTCCGTCAAAACTTACTTGGTAAACGTGTGGATTATTCTGCTCGTTCGGTAATTGTTGTTGGACCTGATTTAAAATTACACGAATGTGGTCTTCCTAAGGATATGGCTGCAGAACTTTACAAACCGTTCATTATTCGCAAGATGATCGAACGTGGTATCGTGAAAACAGTAAAATCGGCTAAGAAAATCGTTGACAAAAAAGATCCTGTAGTTTGGGATATCTTAGAAAGCATATTGAAAGGTCACCCAGTATTATTAAACCGTGCTCCTACTTTGCACCGTTTGGGTATCCAAGCTTTCCAACCTAAATTAATTGAAGGAAAAGCAATACGTTTACATCCATTGGTTACTACGGCATTCAACGCCGATTTCGATGGTGACCAGATGGCAGTTCACTTACCATTAGGTAACGCTGCGATTTTGGAGGCTCAATTGTTAATGCTTGCTTCTCATAATATCTTGAATCCTGCGAATGGAGCTCCGATCGCGGTACCATCACAAGATATGGTCTTAGGTTTGTATTATATTACAAAAGCACGTGTTTCAACTCCCGAGCGTAAGGTAATTGGTGAAGGTGGAATTTTCTATTCTCCAGAAGAAGTTATCATTGCTAATAATGAGGGTAAATTAGAATTGCACGCACCTATTAAAGTGAAAACATATGATTTGGATGAAAACGGTGTTCCAACTTTAATGATGATTGATACTACTTGTGGTCGTACTTTATTTAATCAACACGTTCCTAGAGAAGTTGGTTTCGTAAATGACGTATTAACAAAAAAAGCATTAAGAGATATTATCGGTAACGTATTAAAAGTTTCTGGTACTGCTCGTACTGCCCAGTTCTTGGATGATATTAAAGAATTAGGTTACCACATGGCATTCAAAGGTGGTTTGTCTTTTAACTTAGATGATATTATCATCCCTAGTGAGAAAGCGGTTTTAGTTGGTAAAGCTGAAACGGATGTGTTAGAAGTTATGAATAACTATAATATGGGTCTTATCACTAACAATGAGCGTTATAACCAAATTATTGATATCTGGACACATACAAACTCTCGTTTGACTGAGACGTTGATGGATCAATTGAAAAACGATAACCAAGGATTCAATTCTATCTATATGATGTTTGATTCTGGAGCTCGTGGATCTAGAGAGCAAATTCGTCAGTTATCAGGAATGAGGGGATTAATGGCGAAACCTCAAAAATCTGGTGCTTCCGCACAAGAAATTATTGAGAACCCGATCTTATCTAACTTTAAAGAAGGTC
>CANCJF010000162.1 GCA_947378245.1 Bacteroidota bacterium | reverse complement strand
TAAAAGATGGTAGTGCAGCGACGACCTCAAATTTTACTGCTGTCGGGACTACTTATAACATTCTAACGTTGAGTAAAGGAGTATACACTTCCATCAATGTATCAGAACCTGGTTGCACATCAAACAATGAAACTCAAACTTTGGCTGATCCATTAAATCCTGCTAAAGCAACAGCTACGTTTATACAACCAACTTGTAATGTTAAAACAGGAACAATCACTATCGCTACACCTACAGGTAATTACTCCTATAGTAAAGATGGAGGCGCATTCCAATCGTCACCAGTTTTTGCAGGCTTAACAGCTAATACTTCTTATCAAATTACTGTAAAAGATCTTACTACTACATGTACTTCATTAGAAACATTTAAAATAGATACCACATTACTTATTCCAATCACAGCAACTAGTAATGTAAAAAATGCAAGTTGTGTGCTGGCAACTGGAAGTGTAAATGTTACAGCTCCACTTGGAAGTTTTTACAGTTATTCGATTGATGGAACTAACTTTCAGTCGACTATAAGTTTTACGGGGTTAGCAACTGGAAATTATACAATCACTACAAAAACTGGATCTGGTTGTACCTCCACAGCAGCTATCACTATTAAAACACCTCCTGCCCCACCTATTACTCCGGTTTTGTTTGTAAAACAACCTGATTGCAATACTACAACAGGTACGATCAGTGTACTTACCCCTAAAGGAACAAATTTCACCTATAGTTTGGATAATATTACGTATCAAGTAAGTCCAGATTTTAGTCAACAAGTAACAGGAGCGCACACGGTATATGTTAAAGACACCACCTTATGTGTCTCAAATGCAGTATCAAATGTATTAGCTCAACCGTCTCACCCAACTGCATCTTTTAGCTATGACCCAACAGAAATTACCATTTTAAATTCAGAAGTGAGTTTCACAAATAATTCAATGAATGCGAGTACTTACAAATGGAATTTTGATGATGGAAGTAAACTGAGTATTCAAGCAAGTCCATCTCACGAATTTCCAGGAATACCAAATGTGTATTTTGTAAAATTAACTGCCTATAATGGATTTTGTTCTGATGACACAACAATAGCGGTTACTGTGATTGAAAAACCAATCATTTATATACCGAACTCATTTAGTCCAAATTCTGATGAAATTAACAATACATTTATTCCAGTTGTAGGTGGTGGAATATCGAATGATAATTATAGCATGTATATTTTTAACCGATGGGGTGAGTTGTTATTTGAGTCTCACAACCGCGAAGTAGGATGGGATGGTAGTTATAATAATAAAATTTGCGCTCCAGGTACTTACATTTGGAAGATTGAGTACCGAGAAAGTAGTGGTGCAAAAGCTAAAAAACAAGAAGTTGGCCATGTCAATCTAATCAACTAAGAGTAAAAGTTTCATCAAAAAAAAATACCGCTTTCAAAATGAGGCGGTATTTTTTTGAACTTTTTTAAATTATTTATCAGAAACACAACGTACAGATAGTGCTGCCCTCTTAGATTTAGTAATCTTATATGATTTAATAGATCCAGCGTAAAACATGTAGGCAACACCACAATCTTTAAAATCTACATCTTCATTCGTTGACCAATAGAGACCAAATTTTAATTGATCAATAAAAGTTGCGAATTCAGTTTTATATCCTCCCCCAATTGCACCAAAATTACTAGAATTTGTTGCGCCTTGATTTGGAATATCCCAAAGTAACGTATCTGTGCTTTTTAATTTTCCTCCAGCAATTTCAGGACCACCTAAAAACGTAATTAATTTCTCCCAATCATAAACAGAAGGTACATGCCAACCTTGAGGACAAATATTACGGTTTTTCACTGTATACCACGTGTATAACTTACCAAAATCCATTTTAGATTTCCCGCCTTGATATTTCCAATAGTAGGACATTGTGTCAAAAGATAGTTCCTCGCGAAATAAAATGGAACTATCAGCGGGTAGCGTTCTTATGGAGTCTTTCTTGGGTAATTTAAATTGATTTAGTACCACATCTGAATACCTGACCGTTTTTAAATTATCGACCATCCATTTTTGACTTCCAATTTGTATTGATCTATAGGAATTTCCTCCATTATCTTTTATATAGGTATACGTAACACCTTCATCCACTTTTACAACTGGCGTCTTCGTATTACAAGAAAATAAAAGAATTGGAGTGAATAATAAACAAACGTATTTATTCATAATTTTAAATTAATTAGAAGAAAATATAAGACTCCTCATAGTAAAAATAGCTTATTTCAAAGTTAGTTTGACCAACTTTCGAAATATTTTTTCTGCTTTTCTGTTTTATTATCAAGTTCAACAACCAAATAATCTGGATAATAAACTTGCTCATCTAGCACTATTTTTTTCAAACTAAAAACCCCTTTGCGTTTAATCAGTAACTCTATGTTATCGTTTATAAAATAATTTAACCAGGAATCAATATTTCCGATAGCATCCATCCCATTTACCGCAATTAATTCATCTTCCAACATTAAACCCGCAGTTTCAGCAGGAGAATTAGGATGAATTGATTTAATCACATGATAATTACCTTGTAGCAACGACTTCACGCCTAATTTCGATAGACTAGGTTTTTCATTTTGTTTAGTAATCATTTTTAACCCTATGGTATCAAAACTTTCATTCAATAAGGTCGAATAATCAAAGGTTCCATGAACATACTTTTCAAAAATATCATCCAATGAAGTTCCTGCAAATTTCTCAAGTGTTTTTTTATAATCCGCTTCAGAAACACCTTTATTTTTATGATAAAATTCTTCGTATAAATAACGCATGACATCATCCAGAGAATATTTCCCTTCAGATTTTTTAATTATAAATACATCAAAAATGAAAGATAATAAACAGCCTTCCGTATAAATTGAAACCTTTCTATTAGGAGCACCCGGCACATAACCATCTAACCACGTATCAAACGAAGATTGAGCAACAGAATAATTCAAACGAGCAGGATTATCAAAATGTTTTTGAAGTTGTGCATTCATTTCACTCAAATATTCTTTCAAATCAAACACATCACTTTTGTACAAAAACAAATCTCCCATATAGGTAGTTACACCTTCACATAACAATCCTAACTCTGTATAATTTTCTTTGGTGAAATCATACGGAAACATTTCGATTGGTCGAATTGCTTTTACGTTCCATGTATGATATAATTCATGAGAACTAACACCTAACAAATCTTTATACGCCTCTTTAAAAATAGCATAACTTGGTCCAAGTAAAAGGACTGTAGAACGACAGTGTTCAACACCATGATATGCTCTAAACGGAACAATTTGAGTCAAAAAATGATATTCTTCAACGGGAAATGTTCCGAATTTCTCTATTTGTTTTTCGGTAAATGCAGTAAAATCAGGAATTAATTTTTCCCAATCTACTTTTACCTCACCTTGAAACCAAACATGAAAAACTACTTCGTCAACTACATACGAATTATGTTGTAAGCTATTTGAACAAATGAACGGAGAATCTGCTAATTCGTCAAAGCTTTGAGCAAATAAGGTGTGATTATCCATTTCCATAGACCCAGCAATTGCATAATCATACGGTATCTTCAAATCAACAATTACACCTTCAAGTTCACGCCCTTCAACATACGTGAAGCAATTCACTGGATTTACATATAATTGATCTTGAGAAAGAAAGGTCGAACCTGCATTTAGATCCGTAGCATAATATTCGTAAAATACTTTTATAATTTTTGATTCGTTCGTTTCTACACTCCAGCAATCTTTTGAGATTTTATGAAAAATTAAAGGTTCATTGTTTTCATTAACTACTTTAAATCCTTTGACATTTTTCGCGAAATTACCTAGCTCGTAACGTCCAGGTCTCCAGGAAGGTAATTGTATTTTCTCTACCTCATTAGTAGGTTCAAATTGCATCGAGAATTGAATGTATTGTGCTGAAGGATTTTCAGTTGAAAGTGTGTAGTGAATCATGGTTGAAGTTTTGATATGTAAATATAATGATTTTCATCTTGTAGATTAGAGAGGTATTGTTTTTGTTAGCATTAAGAAATATAGAAGTTGAGAGTGATTTTAGTTGAATTAAGTTACATGCGGAGACCTTAATACTTTTTTTTAACATTGAGATTCAATTGAGGAATTAAGGGATGTGTGGAGATTGATTTAGATGCATTGAGAGACCTACGGTCTTATTGAGGTTATTCACCATTGAGATTTATTGAGAAATTAAGGGATTAGTAGAGATTGTTTTAGTTACATGGAGAGACCTACGGTCTTTTTGGTTAATAATTGAAAAAATAAGAAATTGAAGATGCATAATGATATTGATTTGTAATTATCAAACTAATTCAAATCTCAATTTCTTAATGGTAAAACACTCTCCATAAAGCAAAGCAAATTCTTAATGAACCTATTACTTCCCTATCATCCTAAATTTCTAAATTTATTAATGGTAAAAATGATTCTAGAATTTCAAAATAATAGCATTGACAAAAGTAGTTTCCCAAATATTTCTTAATTTCACAGCACAAAATAAAAATCGAAATCATTATGAATTACGACATATTAGTTATCGGAAGTGGACCTGGAGGATATGTGACAGCAATTCGCGCGTCGCAACTAGGATTAAAAACTGCAATTATCGAAAGAGAATCGCTTGGAGGTATTTGTTTGAATTGGGGATGTATCCCAACAAAAGCATTATTAAAAAGTGCAAATGTATATGAATACTTGACACATGCTTCTGATTATGGAATCAAGGTTGAAGGAGGTTCTGCTGATTTCGATGCAATCATCGCTCGTAGTAGAGGTGTTGCTAACGGAATGAGCACTGGTATTCAATTCTTGATGAAAAAGAATAAAATTGATGTCATCAAAGGTACAGGTAAAGTATTGCAAGGAAAAAAAGTTGCTGTGACTGCGGAAGACGGAACTGTGACTGAATATTCTGCTGATAAAGGAGTTATTTTAGCAACAGGAGCTCGTTCTCGTCAATTGCCTAATGTACCACAAGATGGTAAAAAAGTAATTGGTTACCGTGAGGCGATGACTTTACCTTCTCAACCTAAAAAAATGGTTGTGATTGGTTCTGGTGCTATCGGATTAGAATTTGCCTATTTCTATAATACCTTAGGAACAGATGTAACAATTGTTGAGTTTTTACCAAACATTGCAAATGTGGAGGACGAAGAGGTTTCAAAACAATTGGAAAAATCGTTCAAAAAATCTGGCGTTAAAATTCTAACAAATGCTTCAGTAGAATCTGTTGATACCTCTGGTGCTGGATGTGTTGTTTCTATCAAAACTGCTAAAGGCGAAGAGAAAATCGAATGTGATATCGTATTATCTGCAGCAGGAATTGAGACAAATCTTGAGAATTTAGGTTTAGAACAAGTTGGTATTGCAACAGATAGAGGTCGTGTTTTAGTAAATGACTATTACCAAACAAATATCCCAGGATATTATGCAATTGGAGATATTGTACCAGGACCTGCATTAGCACACGTTGCTTCAGCTGAAGGTATTATTTGTGTAGAGCAAATTGCTGGTCACCACCCAGAGCCATTAGATTATGGAAACATCCCAGGATGTACGTATTGTTCTCCTGAAGTTGCTTCCGTTGGTTTGACTGAAAAAGCAGCTCGTGAAAAAGGATTAGATATTAAAATTGGTAAATTTCCATTCTCTGCATCTGGTAAAGCAAGTGCTGCTGGAGCGAAAGATGGTTTCGTTAAATTGATTTTCGATGCTAAATACGGTGAACTTTTAGGAGCTCACATGATTGGGGCAAACGTAACTGAAATGATTGCAGAAATTGTAGCTATCCGTAAATTGGAAGTTACAGGTGAAGCATTGATCAAAACAGTACACCCTCACCCAACGATGTCTGAAGCAATTATGGAAGCTGCTGCAGCTGCGTATGGAGAAGTGATACATTTATAGTGACGAGTG
>CANCJF010000161.1 GCA_947378245.1 Bacteroidota bacterium | reverse complement strand
GTAAATCATACTTTTATTATTTTTATTCCTTAAACTTGCAAAAAAAATTATAGAATGTCAAATCACAACGAAACTCAAAATGATTCTGCTACCGCTTGGGGTGGTAAGGTTTCTCCTTTTAGTACTAGTTACGGAAAATTAATGATGTGGTTCTTCCTTGTATCGGATGCACTTACATTTGGCGGATTATTAATTGCTTATGGTTTTACAAGACACGCGTGTCAAGTAGCTTGGCCAATTGGGGAAGAAACTTTTAATTCATTACCATTTTTAGGTCACGGTTACCCATTGTTATACGTGGCGTTAATGACATTTATTTTGATCGTTTCTTCGGTAACGATGGTATTGGCTGTTGAGGCTGGACACAGAATGGACAAAAAAGGAGTTCAAAAATGGATGTTAGCTACGATTATTGGTGGTTTATTCTTCGTAGGTTCTCAAGCTTGGGAGTGGTATCACTTCATCCACGGTTCTGAATTCGGTAAAGTTGAATTAGCGGATGGTTCTAAAGCAATCGTTCAAGGTCACTTTGGTGAAATCAAAGACTTCACAGTAGTTGAAGCTGGAAAACACCACAAAAAAGGAGAAGTTGTTAAAGACGATTTATTACACCAATTCCACCATGCAATTGAGCACGGAAAATTGAAAAACGATACAATCACGCTTCACGATGGTTCTAAAGCATTAGTTCACCGTGCAAAAGATGAGCATGTTGTATTAGTAATCAAAGAAGATGGAGCTAAATACAAAACAGGACAAAAAGTGGAAGCTGGTGCAGATAAAATGTACCAAGAAGTAATCAATAGCGGAACTCCTCACCGCGTTATTTATGGTGCTAACCTTAAAGTAAACGAATACGGACCAACACAATATGCACAATTCTTCTTCTTTATTACTGGTTTCCACGGATTCCACGTATTCTCAGGAGTAGTATTCAACTTCTTGATTTTCTTAAAAGTTGTTGAAGGTCGTTACCACAGAAGAGGTCACTATGAAATGGTTGAAAAAACTGGTTTATACTGGCACTTCGTCGATTTAGTTTGGGTGTTCGTATTTACATTCTTCTACTTAGTTTAATCTTATAAAATATATCTGTTATGGAAAGAGATGATATTATTGAATATTCGTTACATACACACCATGATGAAGCAACAGGCGTTGAACTTCGTAAAAAGATTTGGAAAGTAACAGCGTTATTGACAATCATTACAATTGTTGAAGTTGCATTAGGTGCTTTCGTAAAACAAAGTAGTGCATTATGGGAAATGGTAAAATGGTCATTCATTTTGTTAACCCTTGTAAAAGCTGCCTACATTGTATTAATTTTCATGCACCTTGGTGATGAAAAGAAAACATTGAAATATGTAATCTTACTACCTTACTTTGTATTTATTTTATACCTTATATTTATCTGTTTGACAGAAGGTAACGCAGTACATGCAGCCTTGAAATCTATCGGATTCTAAGATATATGACTTCTACTAAAGGTAAAGCCGGACGAATGAAAAAATTGATAGTAACAATTCTTTTATTCGGACCGGCTTCTTTATTGATATTCATTTCCTCGCGTGGGTGTAAACATAAGTTTACCGAACTTGATGATATGGGTGCGATTCCAATCTACTCTTTTACTGGAGTGGATGGTAAAAAATATACCGACCAAGATTTTAAAAACAAAGTCGTTCTTTTTACTACTATCCAAAAAACGTGCCCTGGCAACTGTGCGATTTCATTGTGGCATTTAGATCAATTGATTTACCAACACTTACGTAAGAATCAAAAGAAATTAGGTTTTGTTAAATTGGTATCTTTTGTGACTGACGGAAAAGGAAATCCTGCTGAAAATCTTTCAGAAATCGAATACACGTTAAAAGACCAAGTAGAACAATACGATTCTTCCATATGGATACTTGCTCAAGGTGATGTAAAAAAAGTGTACAATATTTCTCGTAATGGCGAAAACTTGATGCAAAAAGGGAAAAAGTATTATGGAGGGGAATCTTTTCAAGAATTAATGTTGTTAGTAGATAAGCGCAATCACCTTCGAATGGCATTAAAAGGTAATTCAGAAGGGATGATTCGCAAGATGAAAGAACACATTGCACTTTTAGACAAACAATACGACAAAGAAGCACTCAAAAAATAAGAACATGATTCGCTCATTCTTACTGCTCATTTTTATATCTAGTTTAATTACCTCATGTACTTCTGATAAAAAAGTACGTGTATTACCAATCGTTGGAAATTACGATGTAGAATACGATACCATTGATGGAGTTGAAGTAGCAGATACCATTTATCCAAAAGTTCCTACATTTTCTTATATCAATCAAGATTCTATTAGAATCACTTCCAAGTCCATGCAAGGAAAAGTGTGGATTGCCGATTTCTTCTTTACTTCTTGTCCTTCTATTTGTCCTACAATGACTTCCCAAATGAAGCGTTTGTCGATTTTAACCAAAGATTTAGAAAAACACATTCAATTTATTTCGTTTAGTATTAATCCTACCTATGATACACCAAAACGATTAAGAACCTACCGAAAACATTATGGAATTACAGCCAAAAACTGGCAGTTCTTTACAGGAGATGAAGCAGCTACCCACGAATTAGGAGTAAATTATTTTCAAGTTTTTGCCAATAAAGACATTGCAGAAGAAGGAGGGTATGCTCATTCTCCAGCTTTTGTACTAGTCGACAAAGAAGGATATGTACGCGGTGTATATATCGGAACAGATACCAAACAAGTAGATCTTTTACACAAAGATGTACGTAAACTTTTAGAATATGAGTACGCTACCAAGTGAACAAAAAGTAAAAAATTTCAAACGATTTACAATCATTGCTTCGATTGTAATTCCTGTTGTTGTTGCTGTTTTGTTTGGAGTTAAAATTCCTGGGGTTGATTTAAGCTTTTTACCTCGTATTTATGCGACAATTAACGGTGTAACGGCAATTTTACTAGTTGGTGCATTAGTTGCTATCAAACAAAAGAATATCGCCTTACACGAGCGCTTAATCAAAACATGTTTGGTATTGTCCTTATTGTTTTTAGCAAGTTATGTTGCTTACCACATGACGAGCGATTCTACCAAATACGAAGGTGATTTCAAGGCTATCTACTTTTTCATCTTGATTTCGCACATATTATTGAGTATTGCGGTAGTTCCATTGGTACTATTCACCTACCTTTTTGCTTGGCAAGGTAACTTTGAAAAACACAAAAAATGGACAAAAATCACTTGGCCGTTGTGGTTTTATGTAGCTGTAACTGGTGTGATCGTATATTGGATGATTTCTCCGTTTTATAAGTAAACTGAATTAATAATTATAAATGAAAAATATTATATTGCTACTCGTCATATTTAATAATATAAAATTTTTTGCACAAGAAAAATTTTATATTAATATTGATAATAAAGAAATTATATCAATTAATAAAAATGATTTAGATAAAATTACTTACAGTAACAAATTAGAATTAAATAATGATTCCATACTATTTAATTTAAAAAATGGTAATGTATTAAAGTATAAAATTGAAAGTGTAAAAGAAATCGTTTTAACTCCTCCAAAAACAAATAATTTACAAACACACAATATTTTAGAACCTGAAATCAAATGTTTTCCAAACCCAACAAAGGATATTATAAACATTGAATTAAATCAAATTAGCGGTCCTGTTGAAATTGAAATAATTAATTCAAGTGGTATTAGTATTAAAAAAATATTTTATTCTAACTTCAATAAAAAAATTGACATAGAAATGAGTAATTTTTCTGATGGTCTTTACACAATTAGAATAATTGCAAATCAATTTACAATAATTAAACAAATAATTAAAATCTAAATATGTACAAAGCGCTATTTTTTTTATTAATTATATTTTCTAATTTTTATTTAAATGGTCAATCGAAATTGATGAATGTAAAAAAGAAAAATGGAGAAATTATACAAATACCTGTAAAATATATAGATAGTATCACTTACTCATCTGTTAAACTAGACGCACTGCCAACAATTATATTACATCCTTTGAATGACCTTAGGAAATTGACATCCAAAGACATTACTATCAATGCAGAAGTCAAACTAAATGAAATTACACCAATTATTTCTAGAGGTATCTTATGGGATACTGTACCTGTGACTATTAACACCAAGAACAAAATAAATAAAGGGCAAGGAACAGGATATTTTATAAATAAAATAAATTTAAATTCAACTACAACTTATTATTTTAAGGCATTTGCTGAAAATAAATTTGGTATTTCACTAAGTAATGAACTAGTCTACTCAACACCAGAAATTGGAACTGTACCAACCATTGACATCTTTAATACAGAATTAATAAATGAAGTAGGAGCAACATATTCTCACATAAATATAATCAATACAGGAAATTCAAATATAATCAAACAAGGAATTTGTTTTAGTAGAAAAACAAATCCAACCATTTTAGACTCAACAATAATTGATACAACATCAAATTCACTAATTCAAATAATTACAAGTAAACTTGAATTAGGGAAAACATATTATTTTAGAGCTTTTGCAGAGAATAAAGCAGGAATTATGTACAGCAATATAATAAAATTAAGAATTGCTACAAATCCTATCTTGAAATTAGTAAAAGTTAGATTAAATAATCCGAGAAGTATTTCTGTTTTAGTATAAATTATTAATGATGGAGGAAATAAATTAATTAAAAAAGGTGTAAAATTTAATAATGAAGAAGGCACAATTGTAAAAGACTCAGGAAATTATTTTTTAGTTGAATCAAAAGATCTAATAAACATTAAAGATACTATTTGTTATGTAACACCATTTGCAATAAATGCATCATTTTTTAAGGCTAAAACTGATTCTCAATCAGTGATTGTACCAATTTATATAAAGTTAAATAAAGATTTTGATGATATTCACGGAAATATTTATTATTCGTTTAAAAGCTTAACAGATATTATTTTTATGTCAGAAAATATTAATGTTTATAAATATAATAATGGAGACTCTATATCACAACCTTTTAACTTTAATTTAAATATTTCTAATAAAAATTTAGGCTTTACAAAGAAATGTTATAATACTTATACTTACAATTTGGGTGCAATTCGAGATAATAGAAATGTTTGCCCTAATGGGTGGCATATACCATCATTATCTGAAATACAACAAATAGACTCTTTAGTACACATAGTAAAAGAAGCATATTATATTCAACGTGCTCCCAACTTACTGAATGAATATTATTCAGCTTGTAATTTTATTAATAGCCCATCTGTAGTTTGGACTTCAACAAAATTTGATGAAAATACAAATTATGCTTTTTCGATCACAAATTCTTCAATTTCCAAAAGTGGATATGTAAATGATGTGGTTGATTTTATAGGAGTTAAATGTTTTAAAGATAAATGATGAAAATATTAATAATTATTCTTTCATTCTACACTACGTTCGTGTTTGGGCAATCAAGAGAAATGATTAACATTTTTCAAAAGCATGGTAATACGATAGAAATTCCTCTTTCTGACATTGATACAATCTTTTTTTCTTTAGATACTAATAAAAAATATCAAAAAGGTCCAACAGTTATGGATATTGAAGGAAATATATATAATTCGGTAGTAATAGATAATAGAATTTGGATGAGTGAAAATTTGAAGACAAAAACATACAATGATGGAGATACCCTTATAAATTTAACAACATATAAAGAATGGGAGTCTATAAAATATCCAGGTTGGGGATATTATAATAATGAAGAAAAATATAATAAAGATTATGGAAAACTATATTCTTTAGAAATAGATGGAAGTAAAATATGCCCTATTGGTTGGCATTTACCATCTGTAGCAGATAGAAATTCTCTTTTAAGATTGATAAATGAAAATTATGATTCTACAAAATATACATTAGATTGTATAGGAACACATAAACTAAAAGAAAAAGGTATGAAACATTGGAAATACGATGT
>CANCJF010000160.1 GCA_947378245.1 Bacteroidota bacterium | reverse complement strand
TGAACCAAATCCCATTTCGATATGATTTCTGAAGTCTTTGTAGAATAAACTCACCGAAATATTATCCCCATTTTTGAAATAGGACTCTCCTCTAAAATCGTAGTTTTTGATATGTACATTTTTAAGTTCAGAATTTCCATAAATCAATGTTCTAAACTCATTATCATAAACAGCCGCATCATTTAATTCACGAATACTTGGGCGAGCAACAGTTTGACTATAATTCAAACGGACGTTCACCTGTGCTTTTTCAATTTTTTTGATTTTGTAAACGATGTTTGCACTCGGCAAGAAATTAGTTTCTTTTAAGTCTGCAGCATTTACTAAAGCAAATCCACCTAAATTTTCTCTACGTATATCATTTTTCGCATACCCTTTTGTATAATATTCATTCACATCCGTAAATATTTGTGATTGTTCTACACGAACACCTCCAGCTAAACGTAGTCCAGACTTTAATGTATAATCCATGGCTACAAATCCAGCTTTTATTGTACTAAATCCAAACGTATGATTTCGTGCAAAATCTCTTGGTGTGTAAAAATAATCTACTTGACGATTTTTTAAGGTAAATTTATCTTGACTCAAATATCCATCTAAATCAGTATTTGTTAATGCTGCAACGTGGTCGTTATTTCCATAATTTAGGTAGTATTCTTCTAGATTAGATTTACGATCATTACGTTGAAAAGCACCTCCAAATTTAATTTTTCGCGTTAAATCAGCAGTAGAACTTTTAAATGGAATTTCCGCTGAAATACGAGAATCTAAGATGTTTTCATTCAAATAACGGAAATATCTTCGAATACCATCTCCAGCTGTAGGGGAGAAGATATAGTCAAAAACAGAATCTTTTATGTTATTATGAGTATAACCGTATTGCAATACCTTAAAATCTGGAGCCAAACTATTTCCTTGTGTGTAAGAAGAATTAAAATCAATTTTTGTTTTTGACTTTGGTAAATAGTGTTCTGTTTTTAATTGGTATATAAATTGTTGACGTTGTTCATAAAATTGATTTACTCTTGCTGTTGCTTCCTGATCTTTTGTTGCATCTCCTTGTGTGTTGAAGTTAGCAACATCATTTGTTCCAGAAATGTTTGGCATAAACATAACAGAGATACTGTTTTTATCATTGAATTTATAGGCTAAATTTAATAATGTACTCCAACCATTTGTTTCTCTACTAATACGTGCATTATCTTTTGTATCATATCCATGTTTGCTCGTATCTCCAGCCAAACGTTGAGAGACACCACTTGGATCAAATCGGATACTATTTCCGTATCTAAACCCAACTAAAAATCCAAGAGGTTTACCAAATAGTTTTACTTGATTTCCTATACTAAAACTTTGACTCATATTTATTGGTGCTTTTCTATTTGTAGAGTTCCAATTATGAGAAAATCCATTATTAAAATCACTTCCATTTGGATTGATTTTATCAAAAGCTAAATTTTTATAATCACTATTGTAAGTATTAGTTGCTGCTTTTACAGCGTTTGGATCGTTAATAGATCCTTTGGATAGTAACCCTAATTCTACCAATCCCATTTTAAAATATGTATTACCTTCTGGAGATCCGTCCTTCCAATCAGTTACTCCCATCGATTTGTAATACCCACCTAGTCCTAAAGCGTTCATTTCTTGATAAGTACTAGGTTTTAAATTTGGATTCAACAGAGTTTCGTTTTTATTAACGCGTAAACTGTTATCAAAACCTAACCAATCTGTTTTACTACGTTGAGATGAAATCACATCCTTGAAAGTGGTTTGTTCGTTATACCCAAATTGAGTTTCAGCATTTATATCTAATTTTTCTGGATAATCTTTCGTTTCTACTGATAGATAAGCACCAGAGAAATCACCAGGAAGATCAGGACTAGCTGTTTTTGTAATGATGATATTATCTACTAAACTTGCTGGAAATATATCTAACTTGATATTATTTGTTAGCGGATCTAATGTAGGAATACGTGAACCATTTAATGTTGTTTTTACATATCTATCTCCAATACCACGAACTGTAATCAAACCTCCATTTGTTGAAACACCAGATACACGAGATACAGCAGCCGTAACGTTTGGATCTCCTGTTTTTTTCATGGTTTCAGCAGAGACATAATCGATTGTTGTTGCAGAATTTTTTTTGATATTCTCCATATACAAATCGTTCGCTTTTGGTTTTTTCTTCTTAACAATCGCAGCTCCAATGTTTGTTACTTTTGGTTCGAGTGAGTAGTCTTGTAGATAAAGTGTTGATTTGTTAAACGTAATACTATCCTCTAATAGCATATAGTTTGACAAATTTATGACCATCACATCTGAAGCTAATTTCGTTTCTATAGAGAAATTACCATCAAAATCTGAAAGTGATATTTTAGTACGGTCGCTTTTGAAATACACTTTTGCATTAAACAAGGCGTTTCCTTTTTCATCTGTGATTTTACCACGAACCGTTCCTTGAGTAAATCCAATAGAACTTATAAGCAATAAAAGTAGGGTGAAAGAATATGTAATTTTTTTCATAATGCTTGATAGATGTATTATTCAATAATCAATTTTTGTGATGTAGAATTTCCGTTTACATTCAGCTGTAAGTGATAAACCCCTTTTTCTAAGTGTTGTACATCGATAGTTTGTTTTTCTGTCGATTGATTACTTGAAATAGTTTTCTCTATTACAATTTTTCCGATATTATCGGTCAATTGGTACTGGATAGAAGTAGTTTCTCCAAGATGATTTAAAGTGAATGAAACTTCGCTTGTTGCAGGATTAGGATAAACTGTAAATACAGTATTTTTCATTTCTTCGATACCTGCTGTGTAATTTTTAACATCAATTGTTTTAATACTTGAATTTGTTTTAGCCCCGTTGTTATCTTTTGCTACTGCTTTAACGTGATGTAAACCTGAAGTAGCAATCCATTCCATTCCATATGGTGCAGTTTGGTCAATACCAATAGATACAGAATCAATAAAGAATTCTACATCTGTAATTGTACCGTCATTATCAAATGCGTTCGCTGTGATTTTAACTACATCTGATTTATAAATTGTTTGGAAGTAATTTGTAATGTTTACAAATGGTAACTGATTGTCTTTTACTTCAATGTTAATAGTCGTTGAAGTTGTAGCTGTTTGTTGATTGTCCGTTGCCACAGCAGTAACGAAATGTTTACCTGCGATTGCGGTGTAATTTGCAGAATAAGGAGTGACTGTATCAATTCCAACTGATTTACCATCTACAAAAAACTCTACTTTTTTCACGTTTCCATCTGCATCAGAAGCAGAAGCAAGAATTACCAAAGTTGATCCAGTGATAATTTTGTTGTCATTGTTTATAGGTGAAATGATTGCTACTTCTGGAGCAATATTGGATACTACCTCAATTACTTCTTGTGTTGAAGATACTTTTTCTCCTTTGTCATCAGTAGCAGTTGCAAATACATTATGTTTTCCTATTGTTGAATTCCAATCAAAGTTATATGGTGCAATAGAATCTTTTCCTACGAGAATACTATCTACATAAAATGAAACCATTTTGATGGTACCGTCAGCATCAGTAGCAGTAGCTTCTAGTGTGACTTTACCTAAATGCGCAATTTTTGGAACGGTGATTGAAATAACTGGTGGAATATTGTTACTTGCTAAAATATTTACTATCGATGATGTTGTTTGTGCTTTTTTGTTATCTGTTGCTACTACAGTGATTTTGTGAGCACCATCCAGAGGAGTATAAGCAATAGAATAAGGTAAAATGGAATCAACACCTAAAGAAACATTGTCGATAAAAAATTCAACTTTCTTAATTGTTCCATCTGTATCTGTTGCATTTGCAGTAATAGTAGTTTCAATTCCTGTTTTTAATTTTGCATTATTTGTAGGTGAAGTTATTTCGACAACTGGTGGATTATTATCAGTAAGTACTAAAGAAGAAATTGATTTTTCTCCATTAATAGGATTGTTTGCAACATAATATTCCGAAACACCTTGGGTTGGAGTACCAATTTGAATGTTTAATTCAAAGGTAAACACGCCATTCGTTGTAAACTGACCAATTAACACTCTATTTTCTGCTGTAGGTCCAGTTGCACCACCTAAAGCAGAAATAGCACCATTTGTTGTTACAAATGAATTACCTTGTTGACTAGTTGCATCAAATAATCCATTTGAAGGATCAATACCAACGAATGTAACTGCTACTGGTGATCCTGCTTGATTTCCATCCTGTGTAGTTAATGGAATACCCATTGCTACAGCAGTATTCTTCAAAAGCGAGTTTAGAGTCAATAAATTTACTTTTCCATCATCTTCAGTTTTTAGTACCCCAAATTGACCTGCTGCAGAAGCACCTACTGAGAACCAAGAGTCAAGCGCTACTGTATTGCTTTGTAATTTAGCACTTTTTATAGCATTTGCAGTAGTAGCACCAAAATCTTCATTGTTAAAGAATGAAGTTGAAGTTGAAAATTTTAATGGGTGATCAGAACTACCGTACAAAGTTTGAAAACGATAGCCTGGTAACATGTCTACATATACACGGTACGTTGTTGATCCTACCGGTAATGTTCCTACAGAACCAATAGAGTCTGCAGCATTTGAAACATAATATTTCTCAACGATAATTTTTTCTAATCCATTTTGAGAAAATCCCAAAAACGACATTGTTACAAATCCAAGTGCTAGTACTAATTTATTCATCTCTATTTATTTTATCTTTTAACTTTATCACCCTGAGCTTGTCGAGGGCTTACTTTAACTTTTCATTTCTAAAGACCAAAGGACTCCCTCAATTCCCTCTTTACACTAATTTCTAAATTTCTTAATGGTCCAAATATTACCCCTCAAATTTCATATATACGTTATATGGTTCCCTTCACCACTCCCAATTTTCTACTTTTTCTTCTCCCTCCCATAAATCAAACTAGGTACACAAATCTCATCCTCTATTGGGTTCCTTGCTACAAATCGTTGACTTACTCCTTTTATTGGTGTTGCTACTTGTATATTCAATTCAAAGGATAATTCACCATCTGTTGTTATTTGTGCAATAAGTACTCTGTTGTTTGTTAAAGAATCAACTCCTTTTGATCCACCTAAACATGCCCAAGCTCCATTTCTTACTTCAAACAATCCACCTTTATGTAATGCATTAAAAACTTTTGCAACACTATCAATATGAAAGAAGAAAGGTCTTGGTACATTATCAGAACGAACCAATCCATCTCTAGTTGTTAAAGGAATTCCGATTGATTTGGCTTTATTACTTAAAAACTTTTTCTCGTGCTTTACAGTTTCTGTAGAGTCATCGTCCGATTTTAAAATTCCGTAACAATCTTCCCCAGCTGCTCCAACTGAAAGCCAAGAGTCTAACATTACGGTATTTTTTTTAAGTGTTCTATATGGAATTACATTTGCTATGATTGCTCCGTGATCTTCATTATTGAAAAAGGTAGTCGTAGTTGCAATTTGCAAAGTGTGTTCTGGACTCCCATAAGCTGCTAGAAATTTATAACCTGGAAGTAAATCTGCATATATTCTGTACGTAGTGGATCCAATAGGTAGTTTTCCTGCAATCTCATTGGCTAAAGTGTCATTTTCATTACTTACATAATATTTTTCCACCAAAATTTTTTCCAACCCTGGTTGGGCAAGAAGTATATTTGAAGTAATTAAACTTAATATGCTTATTATGAAAAACTTATTCATCTATTATAGCTTGAATTATAAAAATTCTATTTCAAAATTGTTTTTTTGAATTTATTTTCTTGGCAAATATCATTCATAATTTCAGTAAATTCATAGTATAGGTCGTTATCTATTTGTTAATTCAAACTAGGTTCAGTTAACATTTAGTTAAACTTGAATTATATTTAATCGCTGTGTATTTTATAATTTGAATGCTCAATAATTATATCTTATTTTTATTTAAATACAGTTTATTTTTTGTTTGATTTTTTATTTTCGATAGTTTTTCTTTCATGTTCTTTCATT
>CANCJF010000159.1 GCA_947378245.1 Bacteroidota bacterium | reverse complement strand
TGCTTTTGGATGTGGTAAAAAAGTGTTCATTTCCAGTTAGATTTATTCCTTTTACTATTGGGAAATTGTAAACATCACACACTGAAGTATCATTAGGTTTAATGATGCTTGAACTTTTATCAATTTTAATACTTTGTATTTTTTCAGTATAACAATTTGGGACCCCACCAGTTTCATCATATACATAAAGTGTAGTATTTGATTTGATATATGTTCCTGCATTTATTTGTAGCCCTCCCTTTAATGTGGCGCTGAAATATTTTCCAATGGTTGGTAGTGGTAATATTATACTATCGCAAGCACTAAGTGGGGCAGGAGTATTTATTGATGGGGCATTTTTTATAATTACTTGAAATAATTTTTCAGATTTACATTTTAAAGTTGTTCCTATTTCCGCAAAAATATATAAAGGTGTGCTACTTTTTAACTTTGTTGTTGAACCATAATTTGTTCCTCCTTGATTTGGTGCACTGAAATAATTTCCTACGGTGAGGTTAGGTAATTGGATACTATCACAAACAGTTGTATCATTTTGTGTTTTTAAAAACGGTGTTTTGGTGATTGTTATTTTTTGTATTTTTTCACTAAAACAATTAGGGATGGTAGCAGTTTCATCGTAGACATAAATATTTTGGGAAGAAGTAATATATTTCCCTGCTATTAAATTGACACCTGATTTTAATGTTCCAGTAAAATAGGAGCCTTTTAAAAGTACTGGTAGAGCAATACTGTCGCACACTTCAATGTCTGAAGGAGTGACCAATTTAGGAGAACTATTCACAGAAATTGTAAAGTTTTTCTCTGTCGTACAACCAGTTGGTCCTGGAATGTTAATGAATGCATATATTTTTTGAGTAGTTTTGATACTATCTCCTGCTAAAAATCCACCACCAGTCTGATTTGTACCTTTATAGTAACTTACATTTGAAATGCTTGGAAGTACAAAGTAATCACAAACTGTAGAATCTTTGGGAGTTTTAGAAATTGAAGTATTTACATTTATCTGAAAACTTTTTTCTGCAAAACAACTTGCATTAGTTGTGGCTTCATCGTAGACATATATTTTTTGAGTTAATTTCACGGAATCCCCTGTCAACATTTTTACTCCCGTTTTTGTAGGCCCTGTATAATAATTTCCATTAGCTAAAGCAGGTAATTTATATCCACTACAAATATTCACGTCATTTATAGCTGCAACAGAAGGAGTAGCTGAAATGGTTATCGTAAAACTTTTTTCATCGACGCAAACACCAGTAGAGTCATACATCCAAATTGTTTTATCAGTTGTGATTTTTCCTGAAATTTCGTTCCCATGATTAGCTTGTGAATCATCGAAATATTTAGCTTTATTAAGGTTTAATCCTGTAATTGTAGGAAGAGTGTAGGAGTCACACGCTTTAATTGAACCTGGGTTAGTTGCATTAGGTGTTAGGCTAACAGTGACAACTTTATCGGTTTTACAACCTGTTGAACTTAGGAAAGTGATGGTGGTAGATCCAGATGCAATTCCTGTAACTTTTCCGTTTATATCAACTTGAGCAATATTCAGATCAGCAGATGTCCATGGTGTGTTTAAATCTGGTGCTTGTGTTGTGTTAATTAATTGTGTTGTTAAGCCTTTACAAAATGAAGTTGTTCCAGTAACAATTGCACTTTCATTGACAGTTATCAGTGTATCTCGTGTACAACCAGCTTCAGTTTTAAATCTAATTTTAGTATTTCCAACTTTAAGCCCTTTTACTTTTCCTGTATTGTCAATACTGACGATTGTATTATCTAAAGTTTCCCAAGGAGTTATTAAACTAGCATTTACATTACTTTTTAGGTTTACAATTTCATTGGTACAGAGATCTAAATCTCCTGTAATAGTTGAAATAACAGCTTTATCTTCTGGTGTAATTAGTTTTTCTAGAATTGTAGTACATCCTGCTACAGAAACAATTTTACATTGATACGTAGTGACAACACTTGGATTGACAATTAATGAGTCAACTGAACTTAATATCGTATTTGTAAGATCTCCTTTTATCGTCCATTCATATTTATCTCCACCTTTAGGAGCGTGTAAACTTATTTTACCGCCATTACATACGGATGAATTTCCAGTAATTTCTAATGGCTGACAAACAGCATCTACATAAGCATAGCCAAAGTGTGCAGCGTCACCACAATCCATTACTGTAAAACGAACAGTAATGCTAGAGTCAATGTATTTTGTTAAATCGATAAAAACAGGTGTCCATGGCTTATAAAGGATATCCACTGAAAAAGGATCACTAGGATCTAGTTTACCTCCATTTATAAAACCTGGAATCGATCCACTTGCAACCACTAAGTACTCCCCACATAATATTCTTCCTCCATTTTTATCAAATGCATCTACACGAAAGGTAGGTTGCTTATTCGGTTCAGTGTGGCCACCCGCTTCAAGCACAACCGCATAGTAGTAGGTGAAAAGCGAATTAGATTTAGTGACTAAAAATTGTTGTTCAATAGAACCGCCATTTGTTAAAACACCTGTGCTCGCATTGTGACGTCTCATTGTTTTAGTACTATCTCCTATACGTAAAGATTTACCTTCTAATCCGGGACATACTTTTGGGAATTTTCCTATTGGATCAATACCAGAAGAAGTAATACTGTGTTGTGAAGAGCTATTTAACCCTGTTGATGTAGGTAGCGTTGTAGGAAAATAGATTGGATGTGGTGCAGTATTACATCCATTTATTATTTCCCCTTCGGTTTCTATCCAATTTGAAAAATCACCATTTTCAAAACCAATGTTTGCACAAGATGGTTGAATTGCAGAATTGTAGATGGCAATATCTGCAACATATCCATCTGCAGTTCCGCAATCGAGCATAATCCAATAACCTTGGTTAATTGAAGCTTTGAATGAAATTTTCAAAACATTGTCTACCGTTGCATCTCCAATAGAAGTAACAGACTTAATTAAAGTACTTGCTACAGCACCAGGTTTTCCTTGCCATACAGATAGACTTGGCATGAGTTGTGAACCTGAAGTTAGGTAATATTTTAAATTTACAAAGATATTTCCATCGGCTGTAGCTTTATGGTACAAAAAAGCATCAGGACCTATTGTATAAGTAGAAGCAAATCCAATTGGATTAGTAATGTCATTGTTAAATGTGCTTAAATCAATTGCAAATGACACGAATGGTAGTGTAATATTTGTGCCATTTGAAGCACTTGTAGGTGGCTTTTCCTGAATTTGAGTACTACCCCAAAAAGCTGAGCATAAAAAATAAAGGAGTAATATTATTTTAAACTTCATACCTGTCTAGTATTTCCGATTGTTTTCGGGTATGGACAATTTTTTAATTTAAGTGAGTAATATACTAATTATTGGTGAATCTTTTACTCAATATATGTAATAACTCGTTTATTATTTAAAGGTTGCTTTTTAAGACAAAAGACCATTTCGCTTAATGACACAAGATCACTTCGCTTAAAGACACAAGATCGCTTCGCTTAATGACACAAGATCACTTCGCTAAATGAAACAAATTAACTGAGTCTTTTATCTTTTGTCTATTAGTCTTATTTCTTTTCATTAAAATCAAATTTCTTTTCTTTGAAAGGGAAGAGGTCGTATAATTCGCCTGAATAGTAAAATTCATAAGCAACTGCACCAAAAGAATGCGGTTTTTCATGGATTTTAATAGTTGATCCACCTACTTTTGGATGCTTTTTTGGTTCCGATTGTGGATATCCAACGTTGAAAAGTGTAGCTAGTATTTCTGGACGATTATCGATTGGGAAACCTGCTTTTTCCCATTGAACTTTCACTTGTTTTACGAAAATAGCTGCATAGATGTATGAATAATAATGATTTTTGTAATCTACCAAACGGTCGACACGTTCTGATTTATGATTATCCGTTTTAAAATCTAACAAATGCACATATTGATCCCCTAAATAATACACCGATTTTGGGTCGTGAAGGTTTTGCTCAATATCGATGGCAGTTTGTTCTTTAATCCCAGTAACTCCAAGTGAAAATTGCGATTCCACGGTTAAAATTTTTAACGGTCCAATCCATTTTTTGTAGGCTTCACGTTTGGAATTGAATAAACGTATTTGTTCACCAACCAAGCAGGCAACAATCAAACGAGATTCTACCCCTGTCAAATTTTGCACAGAATCGATGAGATTTTTATCTTTTGCAACAGCAATCTTAAAGTCTTGCCATTCCGAAATATTCATCCAATCAAAAATACTTCCTTGAATGCGTTTAGGCATTTTCTTTGTTTTTCTTAATTGTTTTATTTCGTTTTGATAGGCTTTGTTTTTACGTAAGAAAAGTTCGACTGCATCAATCATTTTGCTTGTCTCCACTTCGTTTTTGTCTTTCATGTATGCATCCATAATGAAAGTTGCATTTTTAGGACAATATTTGTTTAGAATTAACAAGCGTTCTAGGTTTTTATAGGAATGAATTTCTCCGTTTGTTGTATCGATTTTAAATGATTGGTTGTATTTATCCTTGATTTCGTTAAAGTAACGGTCGTTCATGTCGATGGAGCCAGCATCGTTTGTTAGTTTTAACTGAACAGCCATATAAGTTGCAGATAAAAAGAAACCAACGATTGCAAAGGCAAATACAAGGGTGAAGAACGGGTATTTAACCCAACGTTTAGCAAAGAATTTTTTCATGGCGCGAATTTACAAATTACAAATTAGAAAATTACAAATTAGCAGATTCGAGATTGTTGATAGGTATATTAGGATTGTTGGATATTAACAATTAAGAAATTAAGTACGAGGAGGCGAGTGATGTGATGGAGATTTATTAAGGTATTAAAGTTGATTCTCTTTGAGAATCTGTGAGGTGCTATTGTGCAAATTTATGGGAACCATCGCAGTTAGGCATACGCTTGGATAGGCCACAAGTACAGTCGGTCATTCCTTTGCCATCAAGAATTTTAGAAGTATATTTTTCAATGCGAGTGATACGTGTTTTTGCATTGTTGGAACCTGAAAAATGAAGGAGGTAGCCTTTTTGTCGACCGGGAGTTAATGCTTCGAATGCAGCTTTAAAACTTGGTTCTTGTTCGAATTTATCCGTTAATTCTTCTGGGACATTGTATTCCTCTTTTTTCTTGTGGTCAATTTTCAACCCTGCTTTTTCTACTTCGATTGCTTCTAGGATATATGCTTTGATTGTAGCTTCTTGAGTGATTAGATCCTTCATAGAAGAAAATCGAATTTGTCTTCCAGATTGCACGTTTTCAGTTTGTTGAATGAGTATTTTTTCGCTGTCGTATAGAAGCGCTCCTTTCATGAAAAGTATCGCGAAATAGTCTTTGAAACCGTGGATAAGAACTATGTTTTTTCCGTTATGGGTATAGCATGGAACTCCCCATTTTACTTCTTCGTGGAGTAAACAATCTAGTACAAAGGTTCTTAAAACCATTAATTCCTCTTTCCATTTGGTAAGATCCTCAAAGAAATCATTTATTTTAGGGTTCATCGTGTTAGTTTTTAAGGCAATCTGCTTGAATTTCATTATTTCTCCATTGGATCCAGTATTCTTGGAGTCCTTCGGGAGTTGTTTTAAGTGGACTAATATCTAAAGAATCGCCTGGTAATACGACTTTTAATAGTCGTGCTTTACGTGTTTTTATAGCAGGGGAGTGGTTCCAACCGCCGGAGTGATCAAATGAAGTTCGTGCCTCACATTTATTCGAAACGCTAACAAAAGGGATATTTAATTCATAGGTTACATTTCCAGTTCCCATCCCATTGGTGGACATGTGGATATTTGGTAGATCGACTTTACTGTATTTTCCATTCGTATACAATTCTTTGAGTTTATCACCAACCGCTTTTGACATTTTATTGGAGAATTGGTGGGCGATATCGGAACCATTCACAAATTCTTTTCCGATGTATTTCCCGAAGCAGGAGGAGTCCGTGCAGGTGATTTCGTGAGATTCTAACGTTTGAATATCTTTTTTTATAGCGTTTGAAATGCAGGTGGAACTGGCGAGCAGGATTAATAGTAAGAGTATGGACAAAGACTTCATGGTACAAAATTACGAGAAAACGTTTTATGGAGGTGTGTTTTTTATATAAAGTTCAGAGAGTTTTTTAGCGCAGAGATTTCTATGTTAAAATGCAAACTTTCATTTCATTTTCTGATAGTTTTTCTGTTATTTTTTTAATGTATGGTGTTTTTCTGTTAATTACAGCCATAATTCGATGCACTAATTTATTTCTTACAGCATTTAACACACT
>CANCJF010000158.1 GCA_947378245.1 Bacteroidota bacterium | reverse complement strand
GGATCTTGTGATTTCAACTCTGCCTCTTGAAGTTCTACCTTTTTTTCTGGAATTTTAAGGTAAATAGAAATCGCGTTGATACGTTGTTGTAATTCTTTAATTTGATCTTGGTTAACCATCTGTTATTGGAAAGTCGTTGGGTATTAATTAGGTGTCTTGCAGGAATAATTTTCAAATTCTTCGTGCATCTCTTGTTGGTATTGTTTTGTTACATTGATTGGAACATATTCTTCCATCACATTGGTTTTATCCAAACCAAAATCTTCAGCCGCTTTCAAACCGGTAGATTTTATGAAACGGTAGGCTTTTACACAAATGATTTGGAACGTTGTTAATTTATTGTCTGTAGCTACACGGGAACTAAGTACGATAAATTTGAAATCCGGATTTTCCATGTCATCGCGGACACAATCAAAAATACTTTTACCTTCAATTTCCCCTTTTAATACCATGTGATCATGGATTTTGCGTATCATATACTCAATACGGTGTTCTTCTTTAAATCCTAATTGAAGGGATACGTGGTAACAATGTTTGTCAATAATTTCATTCACTGAGTAGTCTACTCCCCAAGGATCTGCTTTAATTTCAAGGTGTAAAAACCAAACGATATCCGCTCTACGTGGACGTTTTTTAAAAAGTGAAAAGTAAACCGTAGAATCTAATTTATCTGGCGTTTCACTTCGAGTAGGATACACTAAATTTGTTGCTTCAAACGGAATTTTATCATCTAAACGTACCTTTTCTAACTTATTTACTACACGAGACATAGGAATGTATTCTGTAATGTTTGCTCGTAATTGTCTCGCTTTATAAAATAAATATAATGCAGAAAAGAAGAAAATCGCTAACACCAATGTAAACCAACCTCCTTCAGGAATTTTATGAATGTTAGAGAATAAAAACACACCTTCTACCACAAAGAAAACAGTAAAAATTGCAGTGAAAATCAATTTGGATTTAGGGTAGCGTATGTATAACATCAAGATTAACAAAATCGAGGTCATAATCATGTTAATGGTTATTGCTAAACCATAAGATGCTTCCATTTCGGAAGAAGTTGGGAATTTCCAAAGCACTAACAAACAGCCAACTAAAAGAACTCCATTAATGAATGGAATGTATATTTGTCCTTGGTGATTGGTTGGATATTTTACCTTTAAATTCGTCCATAATTTCAGCTTAATCGCTTCATTCATTAAGGTAAATATTCCCGTAATCAAAGCTTGAGAAGCGATAATTGTTGCAGCTGTTGCTATTGTCACTGCAAAAATGATCATGTCTTTTGGAACCATGGCATAAAAAATGGTTTGTTTTGGTAACAAATGAAAACCTGGAGATAAAGCCAATGCTGCTTGACCAAAGTAATGGATAACCAACACAATACTCATCATTCCCCAACTTACACGTATATTCCCTTTTCCACAGTGACCCAAATCGGAATATAAAGCTTCCGCTCCTGTAGTACATAAAAACACCGCTCCTAACACCCAAAATCCACCAGGTACATTGACAATCATATTGTATGCCCACCAAGGGTTTAATGCTTTCAAAACTTCTGTATTCTGAGATAAATGAAGAAGTCCCAAATACAACAAGAATCCAAACCAAATTAACATAATGGGTCCAAATACTTTCCCGATAATTACTGTTCCAAATTGTTGTATAGCAAACAAAGCAAAGATAATTCCGATGATAATTTGCATGATTGGCAGGTCAGGATTGATATTTGAAAGCCCTTCCACTGCGGAAGATATCGAAATTGCAGGGGTGATAAAACCATCCGCCATCAAGGATGCACAACCAATTAAGGTCGGAACAATGATCCATTTTGCCTTTTTATCTTTCAATAGCGCATACAGAGCGAAAATTCCACCCTCACCTTTGTTGTCGGCATTCAAAGCAAAATAGACATATTTTACACTGGCTAACAAGAAAAGAGTCCAAATTACAGAAGACAAACCTCCTAGTACTAATGCTTCGGATAAATTTTTACCCTGACTTGTAATCGCTTGAAAAACATACAATGGAGATGTACCTATGTCACCAAAAACGATACCGATTGTAATTAATACACCAGCTGCGGTTAATTTGGTTTTATGCTCTGAACTCATGTCAAAAAAAATAATAATTGGACTTCAAATGTATCTAAATCTTTAGAGTTAGAATTAGATTTACAGAAATATTTTACGAATATTTTAAGATAAGGTTAACATGCTCATAAAAAGACATTTACCAATATATACGAAAATTATTCTTCTAAAAACAGAGCTTTAATTTCAGTTGCATCACTTGGCTTCATTTTTCCTGCTAAAATCAAACTTAATTGTCTACGTAACAATGCTCCTTCATATCGTTTAACTTCTTCTTCTGTTTCAGGAATCAACTCTGGAACATGAATTGGCCCTCCTAATTGATCCACAGCAACAAAAGTATAAATTGCTTCGTTGCATCTTCTGCGTTCACCCGAAACTGGATTTTCTAAATATACATCTACAAAAACTTCCATGGAAGAACTAAATGCACGAGAAACTTTTGCTTCCAAGGTTACAATCGAAGATTGTAATATAGGTTCTTGAAAAGACACATTATTGACAGATGCAGTTACTACAACACGACGGCTATGTCTTTGTGCTGAAACACTCGCAATCATATCCATCCAGGCCAATAATTGACCTCCAAATAAATTCCCTAAAGTGTTTGTATCATTCGGAAGTACGATATGTGTTGTAACTGCTTTTGTTTGTTCTGCTGTTTTTGATTTCATAGCTTGATATAATTTTTATAACGGAAATCGATCCCTAAATTGGACCTTAAAAATCTTTTTAATCGATCTTTTATTCTTGTCTTGTTAAACGAAATATCGTAATCAAATGACCAATTCTTGGCTGTTATACGTTCTTGCATTACAGATGGATGGCTCTCTTTAAACAAAGCTAGAGCACTTATATTTTCAAAATAATCAAAGGCCTCTACTTGTTTTACATTTTCTTTCATCCAAGCATCATCATGCCACATTTTATGAAAAGACTCCTGTTTTTTTTGCATTTTTTCAGGAGGTTTCACCCAACCATAATGGTAAACGTAAGCATCTATTTTTTTAACAGACAATTTATCGTTTGGTAGTTTACGAAAACCTTGTGCATCGCGATAGGAAAAGATATCTGCGCGATTACGAATAATGCGAATTTCATCTAAATACCAACTAATCGATGTCCCTACATAATCATACGAACCATAAAAATGTCGGTAGTTAAATAGCAATCCTTCTACACGCTGATCGTCCTTATAACGTTCCATTGCTTCACGGATGACTGGTAGGTATTTTTCATGAATGACCTCATCCCCTTGGATGTAAAATGCCCAATCACAATCAGAAGCAATTGCTTGATACGCTTTGTCAGTCTCTAAGGCTAATGTTCTACCTCCTTCTCGTACACTATCGTCCCAAACTGTTTCGATAATACGGACTTTAGGGTCAATTCCTTGAATCAAAGCATAGGTTTCATCATCGGAATTACCAACTGCAACTACTACTTCATCACACAAAGGTAGAATCGAACGTATCGCTTCTACAATGGGGTAATCGTATTTAATCGCATTGCGAATAAAGGTAAATCCACTAACTTTCATTTTATGCTAATAAATCAAATACGTTCTCTATCGGACGACCAATAACCGCTTTATTTCCTCTAATGACTATCGGTCTTTCTATCAAAACTGGATGTTGTACCAAAATTTGGCGCCATTCCTCTTCGCTGAATTTTTTGTCTTTGAAATTGGATTTATACACTTCTTCCCCTTTACGAATCAAAGTCTCCGCTGGAATGTTTAATTTTTCCAATACTTGATTAATATCTTGAAGAGTTGGAGGTGTTTTTAAATATTCAAAAACGGTTGCATTTTCAATGTTGTCCTTAATAAAGCACAAAGAATCACGACTTTTAGAGCAACGATTGTTATGCCAAATTGTAATTTCTTCCATAATAACAACTAATATATCACCACTCCTTTTACCCCTAATTGAGGAATCTCTTTCATGTTTTTTTCAACGATCGTCTCTGGCAAAAACAAAAACTTCTTGTCGTACATGACATCATTCACCCAAAAACTCACCCAATATTCATTGGTTAACCCAAAAACATCTTCCATCACTGGCTCTATTTTGGCAGCTTCATTGGGTAACATCAACTCGATACAATGACGAAGTGTAGATGTGTTAATTTTCTCACCAGTTACTACATTTTCGCCATATCCACAGCTAGTAATGATAATCCCTTCCATGATATCATCACGTAAATTCAATAAATAGGCATAGTACGTTGTGTTATTCTCTTCATCTAACTGTTTTATGATTGCAACAGCAACTCCTTCCACTTTAGGGCCTAGTAATTCTTCTCTCATCAGTCTTATTTTACCATTCGTTTACCAATCTTGATGTAGGAAAACAAATCATCTGGATGTCCAAATTTAAATTTATATTTTTCAATATACGCCTTGTCTTGTTCTTTTTCTTTTGGCAAATAAATATTTTTTCCACGTTTCGAACCTGTACGTACAATCACTAAATTTTTAGAGGGTATCGAAATAATAAACTGACCTAAAATTCCACGACAATAATACACTGGGTTTTTTGAGTCTCCTAAGTAAGTCCAAATGTGTAATCCATATCGGTAATTAGGCACCTTATCTTCTGTTGTCATCTTCGGATTGGAGACAAATTCTTTCATGTAGGATTTAGGAACTACTTGTTCATCATTCCATTTACCTAAGTGATTGATTAATTTTCCTAAACGTGCAAAATCTCTAGAAGTACTGTACAAACAACAAAATGATTTTTCATCTCCTTTTTCCTTGTCTAAACTCCAATATGCATCGTGTTCTGTACCAATTTTTCTCCAAATTTTTTCCTCCGCATATTGAGACAATTGTTTACCTGTTGCTTTTTCAATAATAAAGCCTAACAATTCAGAATTTCCACTTTGGTACTCAAAACGAACTCCTGGTTTTTCGATGGCTTCTTGACTCGTAACATGCGCATACAAATCTGTACCATAATACGACTCCGCATTGTCAGATAAAGGGTTCTTTCCGCTTTCCTCCCAATCCAAACCAGCAGACATCATTAATAAATGACGAATGGTAATTGCTTTTTTCTTTCCTTTTGCAAATGCTGGGATGTAATTTCCAACAGGTTCATCCAAACTTTTAATCTTTCCATCTCCAAGTGCACAACCAACCAATAACCCTACAAAGGATTTAGCAGCTGAAAAACTATTCGTAACTGTTTGGGGTGTATGGTTCCCCCAATATTTTTCATAGATCAATGTATCACCATGAAAAACTAAAAAAGAAGAAATAGCTAATTTTTCTAATACTTCAATTTCTGTTGCAGTTAATTGTGGTTTAACTTTCGCTGTATTGTGTTTCCAAGCAAGACTTTTCGTTGATTTGTGAAGTGTTGCATTAAAAAACACATCTTTATCAAAAATTCCTGGAGCAGTTCTTCCTTGTAAATAGGTGTTATATATCCCTTTATACAAATACGTTCTCCCAGAAATTAAGATAAATAAGTTTGCTGCAATCAACAAAGCAAGTAGCGTGAAGGAAAGGTATTTTACAGTTTTACGTAAAAAAGTTATCCAAGTTGAGCGATTTTCAGACATAATGGAAACCAAATAAAGTTGCTAATTTTTCTTTTAGAATCGCTGAAACCTCTTCAAAATCGACAAGCCTTCCCAATTCCTTTTGCATGGAAGTTACAGATTTATCTTCAATTCCACAAGGGATGATGTGATTAAAATAGGTCAAATCGGTATTGATATTAAACCCAATACCATGCATCGTTACCCAGCGAGAACATTTCACACCAAAGGCACAAATTTTTCGTTCTCGTGTGGTATTTGGTTCAATCCATACTCCTGTCAATCCATCCATTCGCTCGCCGATTATCCCATATTCAGCAATCGTTTGAATTACTGCTTCTTCTAGGTAACGTAAATACTTATGAATATCGGAGAAAAAATAATCTAAGTCCAAAATGGGATAGACAACCAATTGACCTGGTCCATGGTACGTAATATCCCCACCGCGATTGATTTTGTAATACGTTGCATTATATAATGCTAACGTCTTTTCATTTAATAGAAAATGATTTTCATTACCACTTTTCCCTAAGGTATAGACATGAGGATGTTCGCAAAACAACATGCGATTTTGGGTTGTTTCCTCTGTTTCGCCATTGCGACGTGCAATTTTCAATGCAATCGTTTCTGCAAATAATGTCTCCTGAAGATCCCAAGCCTCTTTGTAGTCAATCAGCCCTAAATTGGTGTAGTGTACGTCTGTCATTTTATTCTATAGATATCAAATGTACATAAATTAGCTAAAAAAAGGGATTCTATATAGTTCAATTTGATTACATTTGT
>CANCJF010000157.1 GCA_947378245.1 Bacteroidota bacterium | reverse complement strand
GTTAAAATACATACTTTAAAATTTTAATTTTTTGTCAAAAAAAAAGCCTTTCTGTGGTTAGACGAGAAAGGCTTAGTATATCTATAATACCCTATCTCGTCAGGTTGTCCAGACAATAATAGTGTTAATAATAATGACAGTTTTGTTATTCATACTAATGCTACTTTTTTACAAGCGTAGCAAATATATAAAATTTGATGGAAATAGGAAGAAATTGGGGAAATTTATTTTGATAGTGTTTTGACTAACTGAACTTTTTCACTAACTTAAATAAGAAAAGTGAACATGGAACTATCAATCATACATGAAAGAATACATGAAATCAGAGGTAAAAAAGTAATTCTCGACAAAGATTTAGCGGAATTATATGGGGTGGAGACAAGAGTATTAAAACAAGCTGTTCGAAGAAATATTCAACGTTTCCCAGAGGATTTTATGTTTGAGATAAATGAAAATGAAATTCAAAAGATGGTATCACAAATTGTGATACCATCTAAACAATACTTTGGTGGTGCAAAACCTTTTGCATTCACCGAACAAGGTATTGCTATGCTCTCAAGTGTTTTACATTCCGAAAAAGCAATTCAAGTAAATATTGCAATTATGCGTGCTTTTGTGATGATGCGACAATATGCGTTTAATTTTCAGGAACTTGCATTAAAAATTCAAGAACTTGAAAAAACGTATGACAAAACATTTGACGATGTATTTGATGTGTTAAATCATTTACTCAAAAAAGACAAGCAACTAGAACAACAAACAAAAAGGGAAAAAATTGGATTTAAGAAATAACCATTTTCTAAGGTCACAAATTGTGACCTTAGAAATGAAGATTAAATAATCTTTTCTTTTGAGTTTGTAATTTGTAACCTCAAAATATGGTGTTTTATAGTGCTGATTTTGCACCTTAAAACTATGGTATCACAAAATGTGAAACCCTAAAATATTGATATTGAATATTTAAAAATCTTGAGATCACAATTTGTGACCTCAAGTTACTTCTTATGTTTCCATAATTCTAACACCAAATTATTTTTAGTGTCATACGGTTTGAAAGGTATATGCTAAGAAAAAGATTCTATATTAATTAGTTTAAAAAACAATAAACAGATAAAAATCATTGTAATTAACTACTGAAATTCATTACTTTGCGAAAAAAATTAATCTAATGAAAAAATTAATCCTTGTAAGTATCCTTCAATTATTGTCTTTTATTTCTAGTGCACAAAACCAACTACCAATGGTTGGTCTTGACACAACACATGAAGGGATTGTTGGTTGGAATGATCGTCACGGAAATTTTGGACACTTAATTCCTGCTCCTTATAATGTTTTTGGAAATGATACAGCCTATTATTATTTACGTTCAAGAACTAAAGGAATGTTTGACGTACAAGGAAATGGAGGAATGCATGGTACTGGAAATTTAACTGGTTTCCCTTTGTTGTCTGCAAAACTGACTCAATACGGAAAAACGATTGGAAACATACATGTAGATTTTACAGATACTGATTTAGATAGTGATACTAAAGGTACTGAATGGGATTTAGTGAATGATTTAGAAACACGAACTTATACAGGTGGTAACTATATTATTCGCTTGGATAATGATACTTTATTAGTAGGTTCTATGCCTAATTTTCATTTATCCATTGATTATAATAACGTAAACACACCTTTTGATGATAACATTTTTGGGAAAACAGATTACTCTAGTCCACGTATCTATGAGAGTAACCTACAAGTAAATAGTATCAAAGAAATTGCTAAAGCAATGTATCAAGATATCAATAATTTAGGATTACGATTTAAATTCAATAGTATACAACCAGCTGGTCAAACAGAGTACGATGCGAATGGGATTTTTGCAGGTTATTTCAATATTTCGGATGCGGTATTAGAAACATCTTCACTTAGCTTACCAAATTTTGAAGATACTTTGTATTTATGTGTCAACGATAGTATCAAAGTAGATGCTGGTAAAGGTTTTGGAAATTATGAATGGAATACAGGTTTTGTTGGACCTATAATCACCATCAAACAAGCAGGAGAATATTATGTTTCTTTTGACTATCAAGGAGATAGATATACCTCCAAACGAATTCTGATACTAAATAAACCTGTACCACTAAGTCCATTTCCTCAAGATGTTACTAGTTGTAAATCTAATAATGAATCTTTTGACCATTTAATACAACGCTTACATTTAAATACAGACTTATATTTACACACGACGGATAATTCTCCTGTAAATGGTAAAATAGTTGTTGATTCTGGTACATATTACTATCCTATTCAATATGGTTGTCCGACACCTATTTGGGGTGAAGTAACAATTCAAGTTAATGATCCTTTAGCTCCAGATGTATTAAAAATGCAAGAGTTTTGTGCTGTAAATAGACCTTCAATTCATGAACTCACTGCAAATAATGGTAACCAAATTAAATGGTACACCGAAAATGCAAATGGTGTACAATTAAATGATACTGTATTACTTAAACACAACACAAATTATTTTGCCTCCAATACAGTTACCAGTGGATGTGAAAGTTCAGATAGATCTGGAGTTCTCGTTAAATTAAATGTAAGCGATACTACAAGTTTAACTATCACTAATAAGAATGCATCTGATTATGTAATTTCTTGGGATAAAAATAATACGATTGCTTCATATTCAATTTCTTACCATATCAACCAACTGTTAACTACAACCGTTAATAACGTTACGGATACCTTTATTGTTATTCCAAATTTAAAAAATAACGATAGTATTTATTTCACTATTTCATTTAGTAATGATAAAAAATGCCCAACAACATTGTCTCATTTATTTCTAGTAAATGAAAAATTATCGCTTGAGAAACTAAACGGTAGACAAATTCAAATTTTCCCTAATCCAAGTAAAGATTATATCACGATTAAAACGGATATAAATACTATTACTTCTGTTTCAATAACGGATACATATGGAAAAGTAGTTCTTAATACTCAAAATTTTACTGAAAAAATAAAGGTTAAGGACCTTACTCCTGGTGTATATTTTATTCACTGTTTGGACAAAGAATTAAATCAACTTTATACTGAAAAAGTTATTGTAGAATAAAGTAGGAAAGTAATAGGTAAGAAATATTATTTCTACCTTTAACCTATGCAATTCAAAGATATCATTGGTCAAGACGAATTAAAACATCACTTCATTCAAGAGGTGAATGATAATCGTATTAGTCATGCGCAATTATTTTTAGGAAATGCAGGTTACGGTGGATTGCCACTCGCTTTGTGTTTTATTCAATATTTGTTTTGTAAAGAAAAATCAGCAAACGATAGTTGTGGAACATGCCCATCGTGTCGTAAAATTCAAGAATTGCAACATCCAGACCTCCATTTTTCATTTCCAGTAGTTCAAGCAATTGATAAACGTAGTGATGCATTTTTACCGGAATGGCGAAAAATGATCAAAGAAAATCCGTATTTCAATTTGAATCAATGGTCAAGTTTCATCGATGAAAAAGGTCGTAAACCAATAATTGGGACAGAAGAAAGTGGAGAAATCATCAAAAAATTAAGTTTAAAATCCTTTGAAGGAGGATATAAAGTGATGGTGATTTGGATGGCAGAAGAAATGAATCCTACGTGTGCAAATAAATTGTTAAAAATTTTAGAGGAACCACCAAAAGACACGTTATTCATCTTACTTTCAGAATCACAGGATGCGATGCTACAAACAATTTTATCCCGTACCCAAATAGTTAAAATTCCTCGTTTGTCCATCGATGATTTGAGTAAACATTTAGCTGCGAATAATCCAGTTACTAGTTCAGATGCTATTTCCATTGCAGCACAAGCAGAAGGGAATTATATTGAAGCTCTAGATTTAATTGGTACACACGAAGAAAAAGATCAAAACCGCGATTTGTTTATCAAAATGATGCGCGTGAGCTATAAAAAATCGGTGATTGATATGCTCGATTGGTCAAACGAAGTTGCAGCTTTAGGGAAAGAAAAACAGAAAACGTATTTGAAATATGCTTTACACATGTTTCGTCAAAGTTTATTAAAAAACTATACGCAAAATCAACTGACCAGAACTTCCAAAGAAGAAGATGAATTCCTTTCTAAATTTTCAAAATTCATCACTGGAAATAACATTCAAGATTTTATGACCCATTTCAACGATGCACATTACCACATCGACCGAAATGCAAATCCTAAAATATTATTTACGGAGCTATGCTTTAAAACGATGCGCTATATTCATTTTGCCTGAATGTATCTACATGTTCATTTTTTTATGAAAATTGTACATATATATGAAATAAGTACATAAAATGTACATATCTTTGTTTCAAGTCCATTTTTTATTAAATAATTGAACATGAAAGAAATAAAATTTGATAGAACTAAACCTTACAATCAACTACCTAAACTTCCTCCAAATATTCAATTATTTGACATTGAAATATATAAACAATGGGGGATAGCTTCTCGTAAATTAGCTGAATTAAATAAAAACTTGCTTCGAATTCCAAATTCAAGCATGTTAGTAAATACTATTACACTTCAAGAAGCAAAAAAATCTACTGAGATTGAAAATATTTTTACAACAGATGATTTATTATATAAAGCAATTTCTGATAATAATTATGAAGAAAATACTGATCCTGCTACTAAAGAAGTTTTACGATATAGACAAGCGTTATGGGCTGGTTACAATACCATAAAAGAAGAAGGAATTATAAATGAAAAAACAATTATTGAAATTTTTCAAAAAATAAAAGATACAAAACAAACCTTTAGGTCACCACAATCACAAGTTGTAATACGAAGAGGTCAGAGTGAATTTAGACCGGGTGAAATTATCTATAATCCTCCAAGAGGTATTGGAGTTATCGAAGATAAAATGAATGATTTACTAAAATTTTTAAATAATTATAATACGGAAGAATTAGATCCTTTATTAAAAATGGCTATTGCGCATTATCAATTTGAAGCAATACATCCATTTTTTGATGGTAATGGTAGATCTGGAAGAATTCTAAATTTAATCTATTTAGTTCATTCCAATTTATTGAGTCATCCAGTATTATTTATGAGTAATTATATCTTAAAAAATAAATCGGATTATTATTATAATTTATCAGGTGTAACTAATCGTGGAGATTGGAAATCATGGATTTTATTTATGTTAAAAGCTGTAGAAATTACTGCTGAACAAACAAATAATTGTATTGATGATATATTGAATCAAATGGATGCTACTTATTCATTTGCGAAAGAAAAATTAAAATGGTATTCGTTAGAATTAAACCTACTATTATTCTCTCAACCTTATATTAAACCAAATAAAATAGGTGAATTATTAGAAATTTCAAGTAGAACAACATTAACAAAATACATGAAAGAATTAATTGAATTGAATATTCTTTCTACAAAACAATCAGGGAAAGAAGTATTTTATTTAAATAACGAATTACTTAGAATTTTAAGTTAAATCGTATTTATCCTTCCAAACAATTCATCCTTATACGAACCACCAATTGGTAAAATGTGATTGTCATTTTCCAAACGTAAATTTGGTAATTCAATACTTTCAATTTTATCCAAACGAACAATAAAGGATCGGTGAATACGAATAAATTCTTTATTACCTAGTTTACTTTCGATATCTTTCATCGTAGTATGAATGGTGAACTTTTTATCTTCAGCATGTAAAATCACGTAATCTTTTAATGCCTCAACAAATAAGATTTTTTCTTTTTTTATTTTGACCAACTTACTAGAAGCACGTACGTAAATTTCATTGGAAGATACGTCGCCATTTTCAACAATCGTAGATAACAAATCGCGTTCACGTTCTACTTCCATTTCTTTCCCATGTTTGTAAATCGCTAACTCTATCGTAGTTTGTAAATCAACCGCTTTAAAAGGTTTTAATATGTATCCATAAGACTCTGCACGTTTTGCTCGTTCTAAAGTCGCTGAATCAGCATACGCAGTTAAAAATATTACAGGAACCTTAAAATCTTTACGAATTATTTCCGCAGCATCAATCCCACTTTCACCACCGCGTAACATAATATCCATCAATACAATGTCTGGTTGATTTTGTTCCACTAATTCGATGGTTTCTGAAACATCACTTGCAAGACCTACCACTTCATAATTGATACGTTCCAAACTATGTTTGATGTCTTTTGCAACAATCAATTCATCCTCCACAATAAGTACTTTGTAATTTCCCATAAATATTTTTTAACTATCTAATTAATAATATCTTATATATATTATCTATCTAAGGTACTCAGAATATTTGAAAAAGAAAAATTTCTCAAAAACTCCTTTTTTAATATAAAAAGAAAAGAAAAAATTTATAAAGATTTACTTCTTCTTTTTATTAAGGCTGTTAATATGTGGATAATTGATCGATTATGAATTATGAATTATGAGTTATGAAGAAAATCAATGACTTTATTCACAATTTAAATTCATTTAATCTATTATTTTTCAATTAATTAT
>CANCJF010000156.1 GCA_947378245.1 Bacteroidota bacterium | reverse complement strand
GATTGTTAAAGTATTCTTATTATATAAAAAATAAGCCTTTGAGTTTGTCTTTTGGGATTGGTGCTAATTATAACGTGCAACGAAATGGGGTAGAATTTGATTACGCATATTCAAAAAACACCAATGTCTTAACTAATTTGAGTTTAAATTACATTTTATTAAATAAGTCAAATGGATTTACAATTGATTTATCCCCAAGATTGGTGTTCTTATCTAATTCTTTAAATACCTATAAAAATTTCAAGGATGTCAGGTTAAACAAAATGGTAACAGTTGATGAAACGAAATATACAACTTATATGGGATTTGGTTTTGCAACTACTTTTAAAAATAGGTTTAATAATAATGTAGCGTTATATGTTTCATTAGGTGCTGATTATCTTCCTTCAGCTAATAATCCATGGGTAAAAACCGTTCATCTAGGTTTGGAATTTCCATTGGTAAAATTGAATTCTACAAAAACAAGAAAAACTAAAGTGAAGGAAGAAAAACCTTCGATAAAAAAGGAGGAACAAAAACAAAAGGTTGAGAAAAAGAACGAGGTAAAAGTTATAGATACTCCGAAACCAATTATTCAAGACACTTTGAAAGTTATAACGAATAATCTTTCAAAAAGCTCATTGAATAAAATAGGACATGATACAATAAAACCTAATACATCAGAACTAATAATAAACCAAACAAAAGAAAAACTCATTGAAAATGTTGTTGTAGATAAGATCGTTGAAACTCCAAAACGAGATACAATTGTAAAAACAGAGTCAACACCAGTAGTAATAATTAAGAAAAAAAAGAAAGTTGAAAACGTTGAATTACCTGTGGTTGAAGAGAAAAAGAAAGAAGAGATAAACCCAGTTAAAATTTCAACTGAACCGAAGAATATTCCAGATACTAAATTAAAAGGGCCTGAAAATGTTCCTGGTACTCAAATTGAATTAGGAGATGATTGGAATTATTGGGAAGGTGATAACCAGAAATGGTATGCAAAACACAAAGACAAATTGAAATGGTATGATTTATTTGAATCATTATCCAATTCAAATTACAACAAAGCAGTTCAAACCTTAGAGGAAAAAGGTAAACTAGTTAAATAACAGTTAAAATACATTACAATGAAAAAAATATATTTCAGTTTCAGTTTGGTATGTGTGAGCTCAGCACTTTTCGGTCAATCATCATTTAACACCTCTGGAGGTTCTGTGGCTAATAATTCTGGTTCAATCAGTATTAGTGTAGGACAAGTAGTTTGTTCGAGTGTTTCAAATTCATCGGGTTCGGTAAGTCAAGGTGTACAACAAACCTATGAGATTAGTGTTTTAGGAATGACGGAAAATAAATATGATTTATCACTTAATGCCTATCCTAATCCGACATCTGATCAGTTGCATTTAAAAGTGAATAACACCAAGAATGAAAAATTAACATATCGTATTGTTGATTTGTCAGGGAAAGAAGTGGATAAATCGCTAATTGTTTCCGAAGAAACAGTCATTGACATGAAAAATCTATCTGTTTCAACCTATATTCTTGAAGTATATTCTGAAACAGCTAAAATTCAATCGTTTAAAATTTGTAAAAACAATTAATTATGAAAAAAATATATTCGTTTTTTATAGCAACGCTATTTACTTCCGTATTAGTTGCTCAGTCTCCTCAACAATTTAGTTACCAAGCTGTCATTAGGAGTGCTACCAATGAAATCATAAAAAATAAATCAGTTGGTATGAAAATAAGTATACTACAGGGTTCAGAAAATGGGAAAGCTGTATATACTGAAACTCATAAACCTACAGCCAACGAAAATGGATTGGTAAGTGTTGCGATTGGTGGTGGTGTAATTGTAAGTGGAATTTTTGAAAGCATTGAATGGTCGAAAGGTCCATATTTTATAAAGTCGGAAACGGATACGAAAGGGGGAACGAATTATGAATTAACGATTACGAGTCAGTTACTAAGTGTGCCTTTTGCTTTATATGCAGGTAATGGTGTATCAACAGAGGGGGCACAAGGGCAAGTTTTAACCTATTGTGAAGGAAAATCAGTGTGGACGAAAGGAGGTGTTTGTCCTGCTAGAGTAGCAAGTTTTGACTGTCAAGGAGTATTTGTTGACGGTACTTTAATGAGTGGACTTCCCGTTTCTTATAGTAAATTTGACTCTTTAATTCCATTTAAATTAAATTATTCTGGAGGAAATCAAGGATCTTATGATTCACAAATGATTAGCTCGCTTGGAGTAAAAGGCTTGAAAGCAAAACTGATGGCTGGTAAAATAACGGATGGAAATGGTAGTTTAATATTTGAAATTACAGGAACACCACAAACATCTGGAACTGCAACATTTCCTATTTCTCTGTTTGGTCAGTCATGTTCTGTATCTGTTAAAGTAAAAGATTTACCAACTAATATTGCTGCAAGTTCGATGATTTATGACATCGACGGCAATCAGTACAAGACAGTAAAGATTGGTAGTCAACAATGGATGGCACAAAATCTAAAAACCACTAAATATAATGACGGAACCCTGATTGATTATAGTACCAATCCTACATTCAAACCAGGATGGGGAACTACTGATACAATTGGTTATTGGTATTATATAAATGATGATGCAAGTAAAAATAACCTATATGGAAAGCTTTATGATGGATATGTTATAAATCAAAAAGTAATATCAAATAAAAATGTATGTCCATCAGGTTGGCATGTACCAACAGAGTCAGACTGGACGACATTAATTGATTATTTGGGTGGGGCAAGTTATGCTGGATGTTTATTAAAGGAATCAGGTACAATAAGTTGGAGTAGTCCTAACATTGCGACTAATACTTCCTTGTTTACAGCACTTCCGGGAGGATGGCTAAACGATAGAGGCAGTTATTATGACGGTGCAGGTTTTTGGAGTGCATCTGTACCTAGTATAATACTAATAAATAATGGTTCGTCAATTACTAGTACTTACACTTATTCGTTTCCGAAAAAAGTAGCAGCATCAGTTAGATGTATTAAAGATTAAAGATGTATGAGAAAGATTTATTCACTTTTTACAATAATGATACTAAATTCAGTATTGTATGCTCAGGCTCCACAACAATTTAGTTACCAAGCTGTCATTAGAGGTTCATCCAATGAAATTTTAATAAATAAACAAGTTGGAATGAGATTAACTATAATTAAAGATTCTTTAAAAGGGAAATCTATTTATTCAGAAACTCAAGCTACGACTACGAATACAAATGGATTAATAGAAATTAAAGTTGGTGGAGGGGTAAATTTATTAGGGGATTTTACCTCTATTGATTGGTCAAAGGGTCCATATTTTATAAAGTCGGAAACGGATACGAAAGGCGGAACGAATTATGAACTAACGATTACGAGTCAGTTACTAAGTGTGCCTTTTGCTTTAAATTCAGGTAACGGAATTTCGAGAGTTTCAATAACAGGAGATTCATTGATTTTATCAAATGGTAAATCAATTCAAATACCTGGAATAAGTCTTTCGAATCATAAACCCACGAGTGGTTTTGGACCCAATATTTCAGATATAGATGGTAATACTTATAAAACAGTTTATATTGGTACACAACTATGGATGGCAGAGAACTTAAAAACTAGCAAATTCAATGATGGAACTACGATACCTAATGTTATAGATAATGCACAATGGTCAAATTTAACAACCGGTGCATGGTCATATTACAATAATGATATAGTAAATAATTTAAAATATGGCAAGCTTTATAATTGGTATGTAACTAATGGAAATAGAAACGTATGTCCTACAGGTTGGCATGTACCTACTAACGATGAATGGAAGATTCTGACAAATTATTTAGGAGGAGATACAATTGCTGGAGGAAAAATGAAAGAAGTGGGTACTACTAATTGGAATAGTCCAAATACTGATGCGGCTAATTCTTCATTATTTTCAGCTATTCCTGGTGGATTGCGAAGTATTTTTGGAAGTTTTGCAGATAATTTAAAAAATGGCTTCTGGTGGAGTTCTAATGAGAGTAGCCAAAATAGTGCATGGTTCCGTATTTTACAAAGTTCAGATAGCAAATTAACGATAAATAATAATGATAAAACAAATGGATTTTCTGTTCGATGTATCATTGACTAATACAAATAATAGCGTACCCCGAAAAGCTTCACGAGTAGGGAAAATTTTTAAATATAAAACATGAAAACAAAAATTACCCTTCTTCTTACTTTTTTAGTAAGTTTTGGAAATCTAAATGCTCAGATTACACTTGAAAAAACTGGAGTGTCAAATTCATTTAATTGTGAAATTTCTTTTTATGATAATGATGGAAATACTAAGTTTTTAAAGTCAGATAATTATCTTAAGAACAATGGAGTTGTAGAAAAAAATGGTTCAATATTCACAATCTTAAATGAAGATTTATCGATATATAAAACGGTTAATTTCCCTACCTCTACAATTGATGGAAGTAAATATTATATTGTTAGTATTGAATTACACGATTTTGAATTGTTTGATCCGCAAGGTTTTCAAAAGGAATTATATGCAACTACTAATTATTTTAATTCAGACGCAAAAATTGAATTTCTAATCAGATATGAGTATTATAATTCTGTAAATGATAGAATTGTATATTGTAAATTGATTAATGAAGACGGTGTCGTTATTAAAACTTTTGGTGGTAATCCTGTTGGACTAGGTAACTCAGGTAGATTTGTTGTTTCAGGAGAAAATTCTAATCAATCCGATAGCCTTTTTATAGTAAAACCAGGAATTTTGCCTTGCTATACTTGTAAATCGCAAACAGCAGGTATGAGTCCTATCACACAATCTACAAAGTTATTAGACATTCAATCGGTTCCCAACCCAACCAATGGTTTTGTCACTTTAAACTATACCTTACCTGAAAACGTTACCGAAGGTCAAATTTATTTCTATTCCCAACAAGGAGAGAAATTAAAAGAGTTTAAAGTTCATAATGATATTAATCAAATCGGTTTTCACACAGGTGAATATAGTCCAGGTATCTATTTCTATGAATTAGTCGCAAACGGATTGACATCTGGAGGAAAGAAAATGGTAGTAATCAAATAAATTTAACATCATGAAAACAAAAATTATCTTAGTTCTCGCTATCGTAGCGAACACAGCGATTTCGATCGCTCAAAACATCCCTTCTTACGTGCCTAAAAACGGATTAGTAGGGTGGTGGCCTTTCAACGGAAATGCGAATGATGAATCTGGAAATGGGAATAATGGTACAGTTGCCGGAGCAACATTAACTACAGATAGAGATGGAGTTACTAACAATGCTTACAATTTTGATGGTAATAATCAAGAAATTTATGTATTACATTCAACTTCATTAAATAGTTTGCCATTAACAATTTCTGTATGGTTTAAAACTTCAAATATTAACAAATTGGCAATGTTAGTTAATAAATATTCTGGATGTTCAAACAATGGTTATTCATTAAATTTAAATACTGGTCATCCATCAGGCTATTTTTACAGCCCTAATAATAAAGGTTATATAAATTTAGATCAATCTATATTAGATAGACCTATAGTTTCTGATAATGAATGGCATAATGCTATAATGAGTGTTTCTAATTCTGGTTTAAAATATTATATAGATGGTATTTTAATAGATTCAAAAACTTTTATTGGTACAGCTTCAATACCATCTTCAATTGAAAATTTACATTTTGGTCGTTATCCTCAAGGAAACTGTAGTCAACAAGACCAATATTATTATACTGGTCTAATTGATGATATAGCAATTTTTAACCGCTCGCTGACTCAAGAGGAAATAACTGGTTTATTTTCACGTTGCTCAGGAACAATAGCAACTATTACTCCAAAATCCACAACCACTTTCTGTGATGGTGCATCGGTAGATTTAGAAGCGAATTCAAGTTCTAATTACACTTACCAATGGTATAAGAATAACCAACTTATTAATTCAGCTTCATTATCAACATACAAAGCAACTACAACAGGAAAATACTCAGTGATTGTAACTGACGGAGCGTGTAGTGATACAAGTGATATTACAAATGTTACGGTGAATTCTAATCCGTCTGTCTCCATTAATTCTTTTGGTTCAGTGGTCTACAAATCAAGTAATGTGTTACTATTACAAGGTAATCCAACTGGTGGAACTTTTACGGGTTCAGGTGTTACAGGTATGAATCTTGATCCTACGAAAGTAGCATTAGGGAAAAGAAGTGTATCCTATTCCTATACAACTCCAGAAGGATGTAACGGTTCGGCTTCAAAATCCTATATACTTGCAGATACACTTGGAAATGTATGTAGTACCTATGATACGTTGAAAATTAACTTCAAGTTAACCACAGGGATCAAAGCGAATGAATTAACGACAGTTTCTGCTTATCCAAATCCAACTTCAGATGTGCTTTTCATCGAAGCAAGTGATATTGCAGCTTTAAATGGTTATGCATATAGAATTGTTGATCTTCAAGGAAAAGAATTATACAAGAAATCGGTAGAGAAAGCGATCACTCAGATTTCATTGAATACACTAGGAGCGAAGGGAGTTTATAT
>CANCJF010000155.1 GCA_947378245.1 Bacteroidota bacterium | reverse complement strand
GTTTGAGTTCGAGTGATTAGACCTAATTTTCTGGAAATGTTTGCAGTATGAACATCTAAAGGGATAGATAATTCACTTGGAGTAATACTTTTCCAAATACCAAAATCTACTTGATTTGCATCTTTACGAATCATCCAGCGAAGGTACATTTGAATTCTCTTTGCAGCAGATCCTTTTTCGGGATTGGATAAATGCTTTTCGGATCTAGGTTCGTGAGGAGTTTCTAAAAAACGTTTTCTGAACTGAATAATTCTTCCTGTAGTACCAAAGATCTTTGGGTGAGGGGTGAAAACTTTCTCCATTCCTTCATTTAGATAAATATTTTGTAGCGCACGAAAGAAAAAATCTAAATCATTTATATTGAATGTACGATGAACAAAAGTAATTTCAGCTAATTTTTCTGACTTGTAATTTAAAATGTATTCATGTGGATCGTTTCCCATGATGCTTACCAATTTTTTAGCACTAGTAATAATCGATCTTCTATTTCCCCATGCTATGGTTGCAACTAAAAACCCAACGATTTCAATATCCTCTTTTTTGGTAAATTGATGTACAATCGAAATGGGGTCATCAGCAATGAATTTAGAAGTGTTGAATTCCTTGACTTTAAGATCTAAAAATTCTTTTAATTCGATTAAGTCTAATGTATTAATTCTTTTTTTTACCATTGAAAAATGAAGAAGTTGAGATTCTAAAGTTTTGTAAAAATTAATTTTGGTTCGCTTATCTCAATAAGGCTAAGTCAAAAATGAAAATTCAAAATTCAAAAGAACCATCTTTCATAATCAACTTACGATCAGTCATGTTTGCTAACAATTCATTATGAGTTACAATGACAAAAGTTTGATTGAAACGATCTCTTAAATCAAAAAACAAACGGTGAAGTTCTTCTGAGTTTTTAGAATCTAAATTTCCAGAAGGTTCATCTGCAAAAATCACCTTCGGACGGTTGATTAACGCGCGAGCCACTGCAATTCGTTGTTGTTCACCTCCTGACAATTCATTTGGTTTGTGTTGTGCACGCTCTTTTACCCCCAAAAGTTCGAAAATTTCTATTGCATTTTTTTTTGCTTCGTTTATTGGTGTTCCATGTATCAACGCAGGTAATATAGCATTTTCTATGGCAGTAAATTCTGGTAATAACTGATGAAACTGAAAGACAAATCCGATATTTTGGTTACGAAAAGCGGCTAATTTTTTCGGGGTCAATTGAAACGGGTCAACACTATCGATAGTAAGTAGTCCTTTTTGTGGAGTTTCTAACGTTCCAAGTATTTGCAATAGTGTAGTCTTACCAGCACCTGATGAACCTACTATGGAAACAATTTCACCTTGATTTACCTTCAAATCTACACCGTTTAAAACGTGTAAATCACCATATTTATGTGAAATTCCTTGAGCGATTAACATTATTTTCCGCGCATTAATAATGAGTGACCCATTTTGTCTCGTTTTGTACGTAAATAGGATTCATTATGAATGTTGCTTTCGATTTCAATCGCAACATTTTCAACTATTTCCAAGCCGTATCCAACTAAACCTGTTCTTTTGGTTGGGTTGTTAGACATCAGACGCATTTTGTTAACCCCTAAATGACGTAATATTTGAGCACCGATGCCATAATCACGTTCGTCTCCTTTGAATCCTAGTTGTAAATTTGCTTCTACTGTATCTAAACCTTCTTCTTGTAATTTGTATGCTTTTAATTTGTTAATCAAGCCGATGCCGCGACCTTCTTGATTCATGTATACAATGACACCTTTACCTTCTTTTTCAATGAGCTCCATTGCTTTTTCGAGTTGTGGTCCGCAATCGCAACGGCACGAACCGAATACATCACCAGTAATACATGAAGAGTGAACCCGAACAAGAATTGCTTCATCTTCTGTCCAAGTTCCTTTTACTAGCGCTAAATGTTCTTGGTTAGAGTTTTTAACTTGGAAAGCATGTAATCTAAATTCGCCGGCCTCAGTAGGCATTTCAACAGAAACCACTTCATCAATTAATGTATCGTGTTTCAAACGGTATTCAATTAAGTCCGCGATAGAAATTATTTTTAATTTGAATTTTTCAGCAATTACTAATAATTCAGGCAAGCGAGCCATTGTCCCATCTTCATTCAAGATTTCTACTATGATACCCGCAGGTTCAAATCCAGCTAATTTTGCTAGATCAATTGCCGCTTCTGTATGACCAGCACGACGAAGAACACCTTCTTTTTTTGCGCGTAAAGGAAAAATATGACCTGGTTTACCTAAATCGTTTGGATCTAAATTTGGATCAATCAATGCTAAAATCGTTTTTGAACGGTCTTGCGCTGAAATTCCAGTTGTACAGCCATGTCCGTTTAAATCTACTGAAACAGTAAAAGGAGTTTCATAAGCAGCTGAATTTGTTTGTACCATTAGGTTTAATCCTAATTCATCACATCGATCTTCCATTAATGGTGCACAAATTAATCCACGACCATGAGTCGCCATAAAATTGATTAATTCAGGAGTAGCATTTCGTGCAGCAGTTAAAAAGTCGCCTTCGTTTTCACGATCTTCATCATCAACTACAATAATTACTTTTCCAGCTTTAATGTCTTCGATTGCTTCTTCTATAGTATTCAGTGCTTTAGTCATGGTTATAAATTAGTGATGTAAATTTACGGATTTTTTTTCTGATTTTTTTTGGTTTTTTTTTGAAAAAAGAATAATATGATTAAATTTACGTCATAAATGTTTAAATAATAATCAAATGATAGGTCATAATATTAAAATGCTTCGAAAACGCAAGGGGAAATCGCAAGAAGAAGTTTCAAGTGAACTTGGATTGACTCGATCTAGTTATAGTGGTTATGAGAATGGTGTAGCTGAGCCAAGTGTAGATACCTTGATTTTATTATGTGATTATTTCATAATTAGTTTAGACGTTTTATTGCGTAAAGATTTTAGTAAGTTGAATGAGCGCGAATGGGAGGAGATTGACAAGGGGATCACTAAAGATATAAAAGGAGCGAATCTAAGGGTGTTGACGACAGTGGTTGACTTTAATGACAATGAATTAATTGAAATGATTCCTGTAAAAGCTAGTGCAGGTTATACTTCTGGTTATGCAGATGCTGATTATCTAAAGGCTCTTCCTACGTTTAATTTGCCTTTTTTATCCAAAGAAAAAAAATACCGTTCATTTCCGATACAAGGGGATAGTATGCCGCCTGTAAGTGAAGGTTCACATGTGGTTGCTGAATTTATACAAAATTGGACTACAATTAAAAATGGTACGCCATGTATTATAGTAACTAAAGATGATGGAATCGTTTTTAAGATTGTCTATAACCACATTAATGACAATCAATCTTTACAGCTTTGTTCTACAAATCCTTTTTACAAACCTTATTTCATTCATGTAAATAAAGTTATTGAAGTATGGAAATTTGTTAATTATATCGCTTCAGATTTACCTGACTTACGTTTTGATGATAATCAGTTACGTAAATCTTTGGTAGATTTGCAGAAAGAAGTATCAGAAATCAAAAACGTGCTGATTAGAAATTAAAAGTCCCACTCTATGGAAATCGGAAAAGAACTTAACATCAAATTTGCCTCTTCCAACATAAAAGCACTTATAAATATACGTCATACCAATAACTGGATGGCAGGTTTACAAAATAAGTACATGACTCGTCACGACTTAACGATGCCACAGTTTAATATTTTAAGAATCTTACGAGGTGCAAAATCGAAATTGAACGTAAATACGGTCAAAGAACGAATGATTGAAAAGTCGCCTAACACAACTCGTTTGATGGATAAATTGTGTGAAAAAAAACTGATCGAACGAATTCGTAATGCGAAAGACAAACGTGTCATTGAAGTCAAGATCACTCAAAAAGGGTTGGATTTATTGGAAGTAATTGATGTTGATTTTGATAAAGAATTGGTTTTTGTACATAATCTTAGCGAAGAAGAGTCTGAAACATTGAGTTATTTATTGGACAAGATTAGAAGTTGATTGAGATTTGTAAATTATTAGATAGTATAAAAAAAATACTATTATTTTTATTTAACATTAAATTAACAGGGGGTGTTTGAAAAATAAATATACTTTTTTTGGATTTACCCCCTAAAAAAAATACCTTTGTCATGAAAAATTTAATTTTATGGCTACAATTAGACAACAAGCGTATCAAGATGTTTTGAATCGTAAAGCAAAACACTCAGATTACAATGGAAAAATTTCCTCTTTATTTGGTGAAAATGTATTCCATTTAGATGTAATGCGTGAATTTTTACCTGGAGATGCTTACAAAAGCATGGTGGACGCAATTAATAGTGGTAACGGTGTTCGTTTAGACCGTAAAATGGCTGATCAAGTTGCTTCTGCAATGAAAGATTGGGCCTTAACAAAAGGTGCTACACATTATACTCATTGGTTTCAACCTTTGACTGGTTCAACAGCCGAAAAACATGATGCATTCTTTAAGCCTGTAGGTCCAGGTAGAGCAATTGAGAAATTTGATGGTGATTTATTAGTTCAACAAGAGCCAGATGCCTCTTCTTTCCCAAATGGTGGTATTCGTAACACATTTGAAGCAAGAGGGTATACTGCTTGGGACCCATCTTCTCCTGCGTTTGTCATTGGTAAAACATTGTGTGTGCCAACGATTTTCATCTCTTATACAGGTGAATCTTTAGATTTTAAAATGCCATTAATTAAAGCGCTTCATGCAGTAGATACTGCAGCTGTAGAAGTGTGTCAATATTTTGATAAAAACGTTGTTAAAGTAAATGCAACCTTAGGTTGGGAACAAGAATATTTCCTTATTGATAAAGCATTCTACAATGCACGTCCTGATATTATGATGACTGGTAGAGCGTTGTTTGGTCACGCTTCTGCAAAAGGTCAACAATTAGAAGATCACTATTTCGGTTCTATTCCAGAAAGAGTAGAAGCGTTTATGCGTGACTTCGAACAAGAAGCTGTTCGTTTAGGTATTCCTGTAACTACGCGTCACAACGAGGTTGCTCCTAATCAATATGAGTGTGCTCCAATTTTTGAAGAATGTAATTTAGCAAATGACCACAACTTATTGTTGATGGATTTATTAGAGAAAATTGCTATCAACCATGATTTCCATATTTTATTGCACGAAAAACCATTTTCAGGTGTAAATGGCTCTGGAAAACACAACAACTGGTCATTATCAACAAATACGGGTGTTAACTTATTAGCTCCAGGAAAAAATCCTAAATCTAACTTACAATTCTTAACATTCTTTGTAAATACGATTGCAGCGATTCATAACAATGCAGATTTATTAAGAGCTTGTATCGTTTCTGCGAGTAATGACCACCGTTTAGGTGCAAACGAGGCTCCTCCAGCAATTATTTCTACGTTTATCGGTTCTCATTTATCTTCTATGTTAGATGAATTAGAGAAAAACGTGAAGTCTGGTAAAATGACTCCGCAAGATAAAACAGAATTGAAATTAAATATCGGTAAGATTCCACAAATCATGTTGGATAATACGGATAGAAACAGAACTTCTCCTTTTGCATTTACAGGAAATAAATTTGAGTTCAGAGCGGTAGGTTCTTCTGCAAACTGTGCATCTGCAATGATTGTATTAAATACGATTATGGCGGATCAGTTGATTCAATTCAAAAAAGATGTGGATACAAGAATCAATGGTGGTGACGCTAAGGATGAAGCAATCTTGAAAGAACTTCAAAAATTAATTACACATTCTAAGAAAATTCGTTTCGAAGGAAATGGATATGGTGATGAGTGGGTTAAAGAAGCGGAAAGTAGAGGGTTAAACAACTTTAAAGATACACCACGTGCTTTAGGAGTTTGGTCTGAAAAGAAAACGATCGAAATGTTTGAGAAATTAAACATCTTGACAGAAAGAGAAATTGAAGCGCGTAAAGACATCGATTTTGAAAACTACGTGCACAAAATTCAAATTGAAGCACGTTTGATCGGAGAAATTGCTCAAAATCAAATTATACCTGCTGTTGTTGAATATCAAAACCGTTTGATTCAAAATGTTCAAGGATTAAATGCTGTATTAGGTTCAGATGCAAAAGCAGCAACAAAATCACAAGTAGAAATCATTACTAAAATTTCTGCTCACTTAAATTCTATGAAGTCTTTATGTGACACAATGTTAGAAGAAAGAAAGGCGGTGAATAAGATCGATAGTATTGAAGAAAAAGCTGTTGCATATTGTGATAAAGTAAAAGTATACTTTGACGAAATACGTTACCATGCGGATAAATTGGAATTATTAGTGGACGATGAATTATGGCCATTAGCTAAATTCAGAGAAATGCTTTTCACAAAATAAACACAGAATTATCTCAAAAAAAGGCTGTTTCCTTGGAAACAGCCTTTTTTTTACCCAAAATATCCCTTAATTTTCTTATATGCCCGATATGGTTCCCCATTGAGCAAAACGAATTTCTCCGTCATTTCGTCACTTCGTCACTCTTTTCTTTAGAGTTCCAATCATCCTCATCGTCATTAGGAACGTTTATTCCTGTTTTTAAAATAAAATTCTCTGGATATTCTCTAAAGA
>CANCJF010000154.1 GCA_947378245.1 Bacteroidota bacterium | reverse complement strand
TTACGACTTACTAATCCAGCAGGGAAGATACATACAGCGCTACCAGTTGAAAAAATCTCGTCTATCTTTAGTAGGTTGGAATTCGAATTTCGACCATGCTTATTTACCCCGACAAACATACCTTTCATACTTTCTAGGTGGAGTAGAATGTCGTTTACAATGAATTTCAGGTCAGTGCGTTGGTTTTTTAACGCTGTCACCAATGCCATTGCATCCATACCGCCTAATGGGTGGTTCATAGCGAGCGTAACACCTCCAGATGTGGGTACATTTTCAATCCCTTCGACAATCAGTTTGATGTTAAATCGATCGATAACAGCTTGACAAAAATCTTGATTATGCTTGTCTTTGTTAGTTTCTACGACTTCATTTACTTCTTTTTCGTGTAAGATGCGTTGAATGTAACGAATAACAAATCCAGGGAGTAGTTTAAGCAATTTAGGGTTTTTGTCTCCAATTACTTTACGAATATCAATTAGTTTTTTTTCTTTCATAATCAAGCTTACTATACAAAAATAAGAGATTAAAGTGTAAAAGGGAAATTATTGGAGGAGTAAAAAATCTTCGAAGCCATAATTTGGCCCTTGTTGAATTTCTTGTAGAAAATAAGTGGAATGAAATGAAGTCAACCCCTTGTTTGAACTCAGCCTTCTAATTTTTAGTATAAAAATTAGCGAAAGGCGTTTGTGAGTTTGGGGGAAGACAGTGAAATGAAACGTAATTTTCAAAAGAAATTCAGACAGGCCTAGACTTTTTGGCTCCACCTTTTTTGGCGATGCAAAAAGGTGGAATAAAAAAAATACATTTTTCATTTGTTTTTCAAAATTACTTTCCTATATTAGCAAAACAAACAAATAAAAAAGCGCCTATCGGAACAACATTACTCTAATTTAATATCCATCGACTTCGGTCATAAATTTAGAGCTATGTTTAGTACATTGGAAGATTCCCTATTGGTGAATCAATACATCTCAGGCGATGAAAAATCATTAGAAGTTTTATTGAAAAGATACAAACGTATAATTTTTAAAACAATTGTATCTAAGGTCAAATCTACCGAACTTGCTGAAGATTTATTTCAGGATACGTTTATCAAAATTATTAATACCCTAAAAACAGGGAAGTACAACGAAGAAGGGAAATTTCTTCCGTGGGCTTTGCGTATAGCGAACAACCTAATAATTGATTATTTCCGAAAAAACAATTCTCGTAAAATGATTTCGGAATCCTCTTCCAATTCAGATACATTTAATGTATTTACGCACATGGAGTGTGATTCTACACCATGGATTCAGCAAGTGATGCAAAACGAATTGTATGATGAGTTAGTAAGTGGTATCGAGTTTTTACCTACTGCACAACGTGAATTGATCGAAATGCGTATTTTCCAAGGAATGTCGTTCAAAGATATTGCAGAAGAAAAAGAGATTAGTATCAATACAGCCTTGGGACGTATGCGCTATGCAATCCAAAATCTTCGTAAAATGATGGAAGAGAAAAATGTGCTGATTGAAATTTAACGAAATCAATGAAATTAAAATCATATTTGTGTTTGTTCGACTAAATATTTTTTAGTTTTGTATATATACACGAATTAACACATATTTATGATACAATTATCTGATCGTTTGCTTGCAATGGAAGAGTCTGCAACTATTGCTATGTCTCGTATTTCCAGAGAATTAAAAGCTGCTGGTAAAGATGTGATTTCTTTAAGCTTAGGCGAACCTGATTTTTTCACTCCTGAATTCATCAAAGATGCTGCTAAAGAAGCGTTAGATCAAAACTATACGATGTATACACCTGTTGCGGGTTACGATGATTTAAGAGAAAGTATTTCCTTGAAATTCAAGCGCGACAATGGGTTGAACTATTCCAAAGATCAAATTGTTGTTTCAACTGGAGCAAAACAATCCATTGCAAATGCAGTGTTAAGTTGTATCAATCCTGGAGATGAAGTGATTATTCCAGCACCATATTGGGTTTCGTACATTGAAATCGTAAAGGTTGCTGAGGGTATACCAGTAATCGTGCATGCAGGAATCGAAACAGATTTTAAAATTACAGCAAAACAATTCGAAGATGCGATTACTCCTAAAACGAAGATGATGATTTTCTCTTCGCCTTGTAATCCTACTGGATCTTTGTATAGTCAAGAAGAATTAAGAGGTTTAGCAGATGTATTGGTCAAAAATCCTTCGGTAGTTGTTATCTCAGATGAAATTTATGAGCACATTAATTTTGTAGGTAAACATCAAAGTTTAGCACAATTTCCAGAGATATTTGATCAAGTAATTACGATTAATGGGGTTTCTAAAGCTTGGGCAATGACTGGGTGGAGACTTGGTTACATCGGAGCTTCTAAGTTAATTGCAGATGCTTGTAATAAAGTACAAGGACAATTTACGTCTGCAACATGTTCTATTGCACAAAGAGCTGCTATTGTTGCGATGAAAGCGGATCCTGCTGTGCTACAAGATATGATTAAAGCGTTTAAAAGTCGTAGAGATTTGGTGCTAGGAATGTTAAAAGAAATGCCAGGAGTGAAAGCAAATACACCGGAAGGAGCATTTTATATTTTTCCAGATATTTCTTATTTCATTGGTAAAAAATACAAGGATACTACGATCACAAGTGCACACGATTTGTGTTTATACTTATTAAGTGAAGCGATGGTTGCTTTAGTAAGTGGTGAGTCTTTTGGTTCAAATAATTGTATACGAATTTCTTACGCAGCTTCTGAAGAAACATTAGTGAAAGCAATGACACGTGTAAAAGAAGCGTTAGCGAAATTAGCATAATGAAAGTTCAAGATATTTTTAATCAATTTACTTCAAAACGTATCGCCATTCTTGGGGATGTAATGATGGATGCGTATGTGATTGGTTCGGTAACACGTATCAGTCCGGAAGCTCCAGTTCCAATCGTAAGTCTTTCAAAAAAAGAAAATCGTTTGGGTGGTGCAGCAAACGTGGCATTAAATATTGTTTCTTTAGGTGCAGAAGCGATTATTTGTTCTGTGGTTGGGGACGATTCCGAAGGGGAGGAGCTAATTCAAATTTTTGACAAGGAAAAAGTTAATTCTTTTGGAATTGTTCGAAGTAAACAACGAAAAACAACGGTTAAAACACGTATTATTGGGAATAACCAGCAATTGTTACGTGTAGATTCGGAACAGATTGACCCAATTTCAAAAGAAGAAGAAAATCAATTAATTCAAAAAGTTGTAAACTTAATTCAAACTGGAATTGATGCTTTAATTTTTGAAGATTATAATAAAGGGGTATTGACAGAACGAGTTATTTCAGAGGTTTTACTTTTATGTAAAACTGCAAATATCCCAACGACGGTCGATCCAAAACGCGATAATTTCTTTGCTTACAAAGGAGTTACCTTGTTTAAACCGAACTTAAAAGAATTAAAAGAAGGGTTAAATGTGCATTTTGACATTGCTAACAAAGAAGCTTTTGAATCTGCTGTAAATCAACTAGAACAAACATTACAAAACGAAAATACATTTATTACGCTTTCGGAACACGGTGTATTCATCAAATCTTCTTCGGAAAAGATTTATATACCTGCACATATCCGAAATATTGCTGATGTTAGTGGGGCAGGCGATACGGTAATAAGTGTCGCAACACTTTGTTTAGCAATTGGACTACCAATTGAAAAGGTTGCTGCCTATGCGAATTTAGCAGGAGGGTTGGTATGTGAGAAAAGTGGTGTTGTAAGTATAGAAAAAGACCAATTAATAGAAGAAATTCAACTCATCGAGAAGCACTAAATTATGAGCGCAGAACAAGTTAAACCTTACGGAGATTCTTCTAAATCGAAAAAAGAAGAAGTAGCAGAAATGTTCAATAATATCTCAGCGAAATACGATTTTTTAAATCATTTTTTGTCTTTAGGTATCGATAAATTATGGCGCAAAAAAGCAGTGAAAATGTTGCGATCCATAAATCCAAAACGAATCTTGGATATCGCAACTGGCACTGGTGATTTTGCTTTGGAAAGTTTGTCACTTAAACCAACACAGATTGTTGGACTAGATATTTCCTCTGGGATGTTAGAGCATGGTCGTGTGAAGATGAAAAAGAAAGGAGTTGACCATATCATTACAATGCAACAAGGTGATTCCGAAGAGATTCCTTACGAAGATAATTATTTTGATGGTTTGACTGTTGGTTTTGGCGTGCGTAATTTTGAGAATTTAGAAAAAGGATTAGGAGAAATGTTACGTGTAGTGCGACCAGGAGGGAAATTAATCATCCTAGAATTTTCTAAACCTAAGAAGTTTCCGATTAAACAATTATTTGCGTTCTACTCCAATAATATCATTCCAATTTTAGGGAAAACGATTTCGAAAGATAGTAATGCATATACGTATTTACCAGAATCGGTTGCTGCATTTCCAGAAGGAAAAGATTTTGAGTATATATTAGCAAAAGTGGGGTATAAGGATATTCGCTCAACCTTAGTTTCCGGTGGAATTGCTACCATTTATGCTGGGACAAAATAAATCCATCATTTTTTCGTTTTAGAGGAATGAATCTTTTTAAAATTTTTAGTGTTTTTCTATGTGTTGGTGCAAGTTTGTATGCTCATGGACAACACCAAAAATTAGAGAATTATAAGAATTTCGATAAAGAGGTACTTTCTTTTGGGGTTCAAATGGGGTTCAATTATACTGGTTTCAATTTTGCGCCTACTTTAAATGCGTATTCTGACTATGGATTTCGTTCAATTCAGGCACAGGCTTTGCCGGGAGCACAAGTTGGTTTGTTAGCTTCTTTAAAACTAGGATCACCAATTTTACGTTTGCGCTTTATTCCAACTTTTTCTTTTCAAGAGCGTGTAATCAAGTATTATTCTGCACCAAAAACAAATCAAACATTAGAAACATTTAATGAAGAACGCATTAACTCTTCAAATGTAGATTTTCCATTGTTATTTCAAATTCGTACCTTACGTCAAGGTAATTTTACTGCTTTTGCATTGACAGGGTTACAATTTTCCTTAGACTTGCAATCTATGGAAGATAAGTCACAGAATTTTATTGATCCATTTATTAAAATTCGAAAAAAAGATTGGATGGCACAGTTTGGTGGGGGAGTTGAGTTCTTTAATGAATTCTTTAAATTGGGTTTGGAGTTGAAATATTCCCAAGGACTACAAAATGTATTAATTCAAGATTTGAGTCCTGTGTCTAAACCGATCAATAGTTTGTATAACAACTCGTGGATTTTCACCGTTACTTTTGAAGGTGGAAAATAATAGCTAAACTTTGGAAATAACTCATTTTTTTGGATATTTTTTTGGATTAATCATGGGGATTACCCTTGGATTAATTGGTGCGGGAGGTTCCACGATGACGGTACCGATTATGGTATATCTATTTGGGTTAGATACCATTTTGGCAACCACTTATTCCTTGTTTATTGTCGGGTTTACTAGTTTGATCGGTTCCTACAAACACTATAAACTCGGTAACATTTCTTGGAAGTTTGTATTGCTTTTCGGAATCTCCTCTATCTTAGCAGTGATTTTTAGTCGTACGTACTTGATTCATTTAATTCCTTCAGAAATCATACGCACAACTCAGTTTGTTTTGACTAAAAATACGTTGTTACTCGTTGTTTTTGCTTGTATGATGTTGTTTGCTTCGTTTTCAATGATTAAGAATATTGCGAATGAAACCGAAGAAACAGATTTCGATATTAATCGTTTTCAAATTGTAATGGCGGGATTACTTGTAGGATTTATCACTGGAATTGTTGGTGTTGGAGGAGGTTTTTTGATAATACCTGTTTTGACTAATTGGGCAAAACTTCCAATTAAAAAGGCGGTCGCAACTTCTTTGATTATAATTACAATCAATTCTTTGATTGGTTTTGGAGTTGATCATAACGGATTAAAACGAATTGATTGGATACACATGTCCATTTTCTCTCTGATTGCTATTGTTGGAATTATGATCGGAATTAAACTAAGTACCAAAATTCCTGGTGAAAAATTAAAACCTCTATTTGGTTGGTTTATTCTAATCATGGGAGTGTCGATCATTTTAAGTGAGATTTTAAAATAAAATATAGTAATTATCATTACCGTAACATGTGTTACGGTAACAGATGTTACGATAATTAAAGTAGAAGTGATTTTATTTCTTTTGTAGAATTGAATACCATTTTCAAATTAGCTCATTTTCAAATCTACGGTTACACTAAATATTCATTATCTTTGCACTATGGGATCAGTAAGACAAAATAAAATTGAAGGGGTAATTCAAGAAGAATTATCTGTTTTTTTTCAACGAAATGCACGTGAAATCTGTTTGGGAGCGATGGTTTCCGTGACAGTAGTTCGTGTGACTTCCGATTTGTCTTTAGCACGTGTGTTCGTAAGTGTATTCGGAGGACCAGCTAAAGAAGAAGTTTTGGCTTCCATCAACGAACATGCGAAAAAGATTCGTGGTGAAGTTGGTAAACGTTTGAAAAATATGCGTAAAATTCCTGAATTGATCTTCAAAATTGATGATTCTTTAGATTATGCGATGGAAATTCAAAATTTATTGAACCAGAAATAATACTTCCTTCTTATTAACGTTCCATTCTTCATAGCGCGTAGATAC
>CANCJF010000153.1 GCA_947378245.1 Bacteroidota bacterium | reverse complement strand
AAGCCGTTTTTTGTTCCAGGAACCTTTGTTTCAATCAAAGGGAAATTTGAAATTCCGCGTCACCGAAAAGAACCTGAGTTTGTGATTCAAACGATGGAATTATTACACGATTTAAAGGAGAAGCGCGCAAATACAATTCAACTAAAAATTTCCAATAAGAAGTTAAACCAAATAATGATACAAGATTTGAACCGTTTGTTTTTGGAAAACGAAGGACGTTGTGCAGTGAAATTCGTGATTTTTGATCCGCTCGATAATTTGGAGGTTACACTGCCATCCAAAAATATTCGGATCGACCCGAATAATGAGTTTGTGAAACGTTTGAAAGAATTTGATTTGGAGTTTGAATTGATGGGGTGATAAATAAATATTTTAAGGGAATTAGTTCCTCCCTAATTCTTTCAAGTGTGAATAGTGACTTTTGATTGCTTGAAAAAGTGTTTCTTCATAATGATAAGGTAAATGATATTCTTTTGTTGTTTCTCTCACAATTTTTGCAATTTCAGGATAATGAATGTGACAAATATGAGGAAATAGGTGGTGTTCAATTTGATAATTTAAACCTCCAATTAGGTAGGTTAAAGGCTTGTTATTATGTGCAAAATCACAAGTAGTAGCTAATTGGTAGACCTGCCAGTATATTTTTGAGAGATTTTCGAGTTTGTTTTCTGTTGTTATCTTGGGGACAACGTGCGCTAATTGAAATATGATGGTCATCGAAATACCTGCTATGACCATCATTGTTAAAAACATCATTACAATAATATGAGGTTTAAAGTGAAGTGTTTGCAAAGGAAGAATTAAAAAGAGGTAAAAGAACACTGTTTTTTTTACAACTATCATTCCGATTATCAATGCAGTTTGACGTTTTGTTTTAAAAAAATGCATTCGATGATACTTAACAGTCATCAAAAAGTCTTTTATTGTTACCCATTCAATAATTAATAAACTATAAATCAGTGTTGCATATAGATGTTGATAAGCATGAAACCATTTTTTTTGTTGATTTTTTGTGAAACGAAATAGATATCTTGGATGAATGTCTTGATCGATTCCTTCTACATTCGTATACGTATGATGGATTATATTATGTTCAATTTTCCATATTTTAGGTTCAACACCAATTGCAAGTATTGGTAGTTGAAGAAAGAAACGACAAATTTTAGATTTTGTATATGCTTCATGGACTGTATCATGCATGATAGACATTCCAATAAATGATTGAAGTAGTCCCAGCGTACCCCATAAGACAAAAAGTAAGACAAGATTAGTACTATTCCCGTTTAAAATAAACAGATAGATTGCGGTGTAAAATCCAAAAAATAATAATGTTTTAAGTACCATTGGTTTGTTTGCATAGGTATTAATTCCATTTTTATCAAAATAGTCATACACTCGTTTCGTTAGAATTTCAGAAAAATCGTTGTCTTCACTTGTTGAAAATCGTATGTTTTTCATTTAATTGTCTTATTTAGAGATTCCCTTTAATTAATTCGTTTGAAATTCATTTCTATCGGTCCATCAGGTTTTAATAGCATCATTGCATGAACATCTATGTTTTTCTTTTCACTTAATTCAAAATCATACTGTTTTATGATTGAAGTCATGACAAGTAAAATCTGCATTTTAGCCATGTTTTGACCGATACAAACCCTTGGTCCACCACCAAATGGAATGTGGGCGAAAGGATGAATTTTCTCAGGATTTTCATTGTCAAAGCGAGAAGGATCAAAAATTTCAGGATTTTTCCATACTTCTTCGTTGTGATGGGCACCATAAATGTATGGGATTACGGTTGAACCTGCGGGAATTTTTATTCCATTAAATTCGTCATCTTTTAGAGCTTGACGATCGATCATCCAAAATGGAGGTCGAATTCTCATCGCTTCATCAAGTACTGAAATAGTGTATTTTAATTTAAAAAGACCTTCATAATTTACTTCTTGATCCTCGAAAACTTGTTTGATTTCTTCTCTAATTTTAGAAATATGTTCAGGATGTTTCGCTAACAAATAAAACGCCCATGTAGTAGCAGTGGTGGAAGTTTCATTACCAGCAACTAACAATTGTAAAATCTCAACAGACACTTTTTCGTCAGTCATAAATTCACCAGTATCCTTATAGGGTGTGGTCAAAATGAGTTGAAGGATATCACTTTCTTTTCCAGGGTCTAATCTTCTTTTTTCGACATACGCTAAGATAATTTGATCTGCTTTTTTTCTGATATTTTGGTACTTACGATTTTGCCCACTTATTACATACCAAGGCATGAGATAGGGTTGAACAACTTTTTTAACAATGAATTTTTGAATTTCTGCGATCGCTAGAGCAAAACTTTCGAGTTCCTCCCTTTTTAATTGACTTCCGAACAGTGATTGTCCAACTGAACGAAGCGTAAATTTCACCATTTGATCGTGTATGTCCACAGGTCCATTTGTAACATCCATATCAAAATCCTTCATAAAGTCTTTTAAAACAATTAATTGGGTGGGTAGGATTTCGTTTAAACGCGACCGAGTAAATCCCATGCTCAATAGTTTTCTTTGTCTTAACCAATAATCACCGTGACTATTAGTTAACCCAACTCCTTGAAATTCAACAAACCGCTTCACTTGGATGTGTGATTTATGGTAATTGTCGTTGTTGTCTTTCAATACATATTTTAAAAAATCGGGATCTGAAGTCACGATGGTTTTTCGAAAACCTCCAAATCTAAATTCAAATGTTTGACCAATTTTTTTTCTATATTTTTCGAAAACTAAAATGGGATTTTTAACCATCTCTTTTGTGTCTAAAAATGAAGTTAGATTAGATATTTTAGTCGTTTTTTTAAGTTTAGAATCCATCGTGTTTCAGTTTTTAGATGTAGAAATTTCACTCGTTTTTAAACTTTCAGAAATTTCATTGTTGTTTAACATAAATTGATAAATTCCATTAACTACTTCTTTCAAGGAAGGGTCTGGAATACCCCAAGGTGACATGTCTCGAAATTTCATATAATTTGAATTATCATATTTTTTAAACTCCATTGCGCTTATGTTGTCTACAGATTTCACTAAAAAATTTAATAACGGAAATAATAAATCCTCTTTCGTACATCTTCCAACAACCTCAGGAACAAATGATTTAAGGTAAAAATTGACAAACGATTTACCTGCAAGATCTCCTAATATATTTGTAACATCTTCCATGGTTGAAAATTCATCTCTAGTTGCATGAAATGTATTTCCCAAAGATTCTTCAAGAGTTGATATGGCAACAATATTGTTTGCACCTATATCTGCTGGTGTAAAGCTTACTTGGTTTTGTGCACTTGTCCCAATTCCATATTTTAACATAAAGGTTAATAATCGAATCGAAATATCGAAATTATAACCTGTTCCATTTATGGATGGAGATATTAGTGCTGGTCTAAAGATTCGAGCTTGCAAACCATCTCGCATGGCTTTTATCACTAATTGTTCTGAAACCCATTTGCTTTGACTATAACCAAAATCTAAATACTCCATTGCTGAATTACTATCGCTTTCAAATAAGGTTTCTTTTACTGACCAGCCAAAAATAAATGTCGTTGAAATATGATTAAGAATTTTTTCGTTCCCAGTCAGTGCAAATTGAATTACTTCTTTTGTTCCAATTACGTTTATTTGCCGCATCGATTCGTAGTCCATCATGTAATTAACATAGGCTCCATTATGATAAATGGTCTGGATTTCATTACTTAGTAAAGACCAATCTTCATTGTTTAATCCAAATTTCGGTTTAGAAAGGTCGCCACAAATTACTTGAACTCGTTTCTCAAATGCAGTTTTAAATACTTTAGCGGGTAATATCGTATTAAAAGCGTTTTGTAAGCGATTAAAAGCTTCTTTTTCAGAATCAGCCCTAACTAAAACATAGATATTGTCTGTAGTTTGCTCGAGTATACTTTTGATTAAAAAAGGTCCGAAAAAACCGGTTCCCCCTGTCAATAAAGTGTTGTTTTTTAACGCGTTTTTTTCCGAATTCAACCCTTTTTGTAAGGGTAAAAGAATATCTCTAGCCATTAAATTCAATTCAGATTTATCGTATTCGATACGAATCGTTTGAAATGCTTTTCTAAATTTAAATTTCGCTAAACCCGAAGCGGTTTTAAGATCTTTTAAAATTTCAAATAATTCAACAACAATTATCCGTTGTAATAATTTGAGATCAACTTCATGTGACAAATCACCAAATCCGTTTATTTCTAATAACAATTTTAAGTCATGTCCAAATTCTGCTAATCTTAAGGAATCTAGACCAACGTCACGTAACGCACTATTTTCTATACCTGAAAGTTTGTATTTGAGTAACAATTGCGTGTAATCTGTAATTGTAACATTCTCAATGTTTTCTGTTTCATCAGATACATGATTACTGTTTGTATCTGTTAATTTTATGCTTTGAACGCTATTTAACTCTCCATTTAAATAGCTATTCTTACAAGTTGTACGTCTAATTTTACCCGAACTCGTTTTTGGTATTGCTCGTGCAGGGACAAATAGGATTTCACTTATTTCAATGCCAAAATACTTCACTATTTGACTATTCAGTTGATTAGCATCAGGAATTTTTGATTGATTTTTTATCCCTGCAACTATTACCAAGGATTCGTTTCCATGATTATTTATTGAAAAAGCAACGACACACCCTTTTCGTATTAGAGGATCTTTTTCTATAATTCCTTCAATATCATTTGGGTAATAATTTAAGCCCCTAATTATAATGAGGTCTTTTAATCGTCCACAAACGTATAATTCATTTTCATAAATGAATCCGAGGTCGCCTGTTCTGAGCCAATTCTGGCTCCCTTTTTCACCTAAAATTTTTGCTTCAAATAGTTCTTTGTTTAAATCTGGTTTGTTCCAATAACCAACGCATTTACTTGAACCACGCAACCAAATTTCACCAATATCATTCGTTGAAATTGGGGTATTCCCATTTGTTGTATCAATTATCTTCACTTCTGTATTGGTAAGAATTTTACCGCAACTCATTAATTCAGTTGTATTTTCATTATGAAATTCAGCGATTTTAATTTTTCCTAATTTGAATTGTTCGCTGTCAACAAAAATATTTTTACGACCATAATTACTCACTGCTAAGGTGTATTCCGCTAGACCATAAGCACAAAAAAAACTTTTTTCATTTAAACCATACTTTTTAAATTTTGAAAAAAAAGCCTTGTAAATGTCTGGTTTAATTGGTTCCGCTGCGTTCATTAAAAATCGTAATGAACTTAAATCGATTTGTTCAAGAGTTTCATCCGTAATTTTACCTGATGTTAAACAATATTCATAAGCAAAATTAGGTGCAGATGATGCTGTTGACTTGTATTTTGTGATTGCTTCGAGCCAAATTGCTGGTCGTTGAATAAAGTCTGATGGAGAAATCCCATAAGTAGTCCCACCTTTGATTGCAAAAAATAGATAATAACCAATAAAACCCATGTCGTGATATTGTGGTAACCAAGAAACACCTATGGGCAGGTGATCAACAACATTGTTACAGTTTTGAAGTGTATTTTCGTGCGTAACCATGACGCCTTTTGGCTGATCTGTGGAACCAGAAGTATATTGAATAAACAATAACTCATTTTCTATTTTAGGCAATATAATTTGCTCAGCGATTTCTGCATCGTCACTGATGATCCATTGCAATTTTGAGACTCCTGATGTTTGTCTGGATAAATTAACTTTATAGGACCAATAGGATGTTCGATCCGTAAGAACTGCTTTAGCATTACAATCCTGAGCAATAAAATTCATCTTTTTTACTGAGGTGTCAAATCCTTGCGTCGAAGGAGGATATACAGGAACAGGAATTAATCCGAGTTTGACACATGAAAAAAATGCATAGATCATTTCTAGCCCTGGAGGATAAGCTAATAATATTCTATCTCCTTGTGTAAGCTTGTAGTTTTTTTGAATATGAAATGCTATGTTTTTGGTTCGTTGATCAAAATCTTTGTATTTGTATGATTCTTTTATATTTCCCTTGATATCTAAAAAAGCAAACATGAGTTTTTCTGGGTGTTCAATAACTCTATTTTCAATTTCTGTTATTATTGAATTCATTCAATTGGATTTCAGTGATTTTTATCCGCTAAAAGTAGGAATCTTTAGACATTAATTGGTTGGATTGGATTGAAAATAAAAGATTAATTCCTGATTTATTTATATTAAATTTGGTTCATTCGAAAAATGATTTTGTTAGCTGATGCCAAGAGTTACACGTATATTTTATTTACTACTAAGTTGGATAATCGCGGGCAGTATTTATTTGATCATTGGTTCAATCGACAGAAATTCTTGGGTAATAGAAGAAACTTTTATTGATAAATCTATTTCGTTTAATCCTATTGGTGTCTGGTTGTATTTATCATTTTACATCTATATTCCGTTTACGTTTTTTTTTGCAAGTGATTTATTAATTAAAAGATTAAGTTTTTCAATAATAATTGGTTCAATACTTAGTGGAATACTCTTTCTTTTGTTTCCAAGCACTATTGTTTATCCCCAATATGAAATAACAAATGTGAGTTCTTATTTATTGAAATTTATTGAGAACAATGATACTGAGCAGAATTGTTTTCCTTCCATGCATGGACTGTTGATTACCCTTTGTACAATTGCAAATT
>CANCJF010000152.1 GCA_947378245.1 Bacteroidota bacterium | reverse complement strand
TAATTTTCAACCTCCTATTTCTGGGGAATTAATCATGGAGTTGTTTCAAATTGGACCATGTGCTGAAATTGGAACCTTGAAAACGAAAATTAAAGATGCGATTCTAGAAGGTATCATTGAAAACGAATACGATGCAGCATACGCATACTTAATCCAAATTGCAGAAGAAATTGGAATGAAGGTGGTTAATTTGTAATCTCTAATCTTCAATCCATAATCAAAAAAAAAAACTTAATTTTAACTAATATTCTAACACTTCAAAAGTAAACAACAATGGGAGCATATAAATTCCGTGTATTACTCGATACTGAAAAAGAAAGTGAAATCTTTCGTGACATATTAATTAATGAAAACGACGATTTCGAAAGTTTTTATCATGCTATTATCCAGTCTTTTAATTTTACTGGAGAAGAAATGGCTTCATTCTATATGTCAAACGACAATTGGGATAAAGGACATGAAATAAGCTTAGTAGATTTAAATTATGGAGACGAATCAATCGATGAAAAGGCTTCTGTAATGTCACAAGCAAAAATCAGTGAGTTTATTGAAGTTAAAGATCAAAAAATCATTTTGGTTTACGACTTCATGCGCATGTGGATATTCTTGATTGAATTAGTAGAAAAAGTAGAAGATAAAATAGGAGCTCCAGAAGTTGCTTTAGCAATAGGTATGGCGCCACCAGAAGACTCTCGTTCTACAGGAATTGAAGACGGAGAGGAAGACCATCTATTTGACGACGAAGAGTTCGATGAGGATGAGGACGAATTAGGTTTAGACGATTACGAAGACGGATATTCCGAAGAAGATTACTCAAGTTTTGACGATTATTAAATTATGGAAAATTACGGAGACCCAATAGGAAAAGCTATTACAGACTTTTCTAGATCAAAAAGACCAGATGATATTATCGTTTGCTCAGAAATTTGCGAAGACGATATCATTCCGATCGAAGTTCTTTTTCGTAACGAAGATGAGATGCCAGAATTAGAGGTTTTAGCGCTACAAAACGCTACTGGAAAAATACTTGACGTTGGTGCTGGTGCAGGTACGCATGCAAACTACCTTCAAAACATGGGGAAAGATGTGACAGCTATCGACATCTCTGAAGGTGCTGTTGCTTTCATGCAAACGCAAGGATTAAAAAGTAAAAAAATCAACTTCTTTGATTTAAAAGACGAGAAGTTCGATACTATTTTAATGCTTATGAACGGAATAGGTATTGCAGGGACACTTTCTAATTTAGAAAACACCTTAGCACATGCTAAATCTTTATTAAATCCCGGAGGTAAAATCTTATGTGACTCATCCGACATCAAGTATTTATACGAAGATGAAGATGGATCTATGTGGGTGAACTTAAATCAAGAATATTATGGTAATTTCCGTTTCCAAATGAAATACAAAAAGGAAACAGGACCATGGTTTGATTGGTTATACGTAGATTTTGACTCTCTTTTTAACGCAGCAAAAAACATAGGATTAAAAGCAAAACGTTTGTACGATGAAGACGATAATTTCCTAGCGGAGATCACGAATTGATTTATATAACTAAACTTTTTAACCATTAAGAAGTTAAGAAATTTAGAGTCCAGTTAGATTTAGGCTGCTTTGCATCTCATTATGAAAATAAAAGTTGTTATTCGATATTACATAAATAGAGGAAAACAAAAATCTCTTACTAAACTTTACTCCAAGATATCCAACCGTCCTTAATTTCTCAATGTTCTCAATGGTAAAAAACTAACAACCCTACAAAATTGAACAAAGTGAAATATCTTAATAAACTAAACTACTATTACGACCAACCGTCCTTAATTTCTCAATGTTCTCAATGGTAAAAAACTAACAATCTTACAAAATTGAACAAAGTGAAATATCTTAATAAACTATACTCCTTTTACGACAAAACGTCCTTCATTTCTTAATGCTCTCAATGGTAAAAAACATGAAACACATACTAACCTTCCTCTTCGCATCCCTCCTATTGGCTTCCTGCAAAACCTACTCCGAGGACGATAAAAAAACGCTCAATAAAAAAATTGAATCCTACCTTAAAAAAGACACTACACATTACCAAAAATCAGAATCTGGATTATACTATTTTATTGAAAAAGAAGGTACTGGTGAATACATTAAATTTACAGACGAAATCAAAATCAATTACCAAGGAAAATTATTGAACGGACACATATTCGACGGAGAACATAAAAAGAATCCAATTTCATTTAAAGTCGCAGACCTGATTGAAGGTTGGAAAGAAGGAATGCTCTATTTAAAGAAAGGAGGTAAAGCAAAACTGATTATCCCTCCTTATTTAGGCTATGGAGATTATGACTTAGAAAAAATCCCTCCACATTCTGTATTAATATTTGATGTAGAGGTTGTAGATGTGAAGTAAATACTATCACAAAATTAAAGTTAATAACTGTTGAATTATTATCTCCTTGATAACTTTCGATTGTAAGAATTTTATTCCAAATTTGTATTGTTAAAAAATAGAAATAATCACGATTTAATTCTCTGTATTTAAATCGAAAACAATACAAACTATGAAGCATAACTTCGGCGCAGGACCATGCATCCTTCCACAAAACGTTTTCAAACAAGCTGCTGACGCAGTATTAGATTTTAATGGACTTTCTATCTTAGAAGTTTCTCACCGACACAAAGACTTCGTAGCCGTTATGGACGAAGCGATTGATCTAGTGAAAAAAGCATTAAATGTTCCTGCTGGATATTCTGTTGGATTTTTACAAGGTGGTGCTACCTTAGGTTTTACGATCGTTGCCCTAAACATGATGCGTGAAAACAAAAAAGCAGCATACTTAAATACAGGTACATGGGCTAGCGGTGCAATCAAAGAGGCGAAAAAAGTTGGTGTTGATGTTGCTGTAGTTGGTTCTTCCGAAGACAAAGGTTTCATCTATATACCTAAAGATTTTTCTGTACCTGCTGGAATGGATTTTTTCCACTATACATCTAACAATACAATTTACGGAACACAATTCCACGCTTTACCAAAAACAGATTTACCATTGGTTTGCGATATGTCGTCTGATATCTTCTCGAAAGAAATCAATGTGGCGGATTACGATTTAATTTATGCTGGTGCTCAAAAGAACTTAGGACCTGCTGGAGCTACTTTATACATCGTGAAAGATGAGGTGTTAGGTAAATCTACTTCTCCATTCATGCCTACTTACTTAGACTTAAAACAACACATTGAAAAAGAATCGATGTTGAATACTCCTCCTGTATTTGCTGTTTATGTTGCGATGTTAAACTTACGCGACTTATTAGCGAATGGTGGTGTAAAAGCGAAAGAAGTTGAAAACAATGCAAAAGCTGCATTATTATACAACGAAATTGATTCCAATCCATTATTCTTCGGAACTGTAGCTACAGAAGATCGTTCAAAAATGAATGTGACCTTCAAATTACACAACGAAGCATTAGCGGAAGAATTTGACAAAGCTTGGAAAGCAGCCGGAATTGTTGGTCTCCCAGGTCACCGTTCCGTTGGAGGTTATAGAGCATCCATGTACAACGCATTACCAATAGAAAGTGTACAAGTATTGGTAGATGTAATGAAAGATTTCGCAACAAAAAACGCATAAGACATGAAAATATTAGCAAACGACGGAATTTCTGACGAAGGAAAAAAAGCTTTAGAACTTGCTGGTTATACAGTAATCACAGATAAAGTAAACCAAGAAGATTTAGCGACAAAAGTAAATGAGGAAAACTACGAAATCGTGTTGGTGCGTAGTGCAACAACGGTTCGTAAAGAAGTGATCGACGCATGCCCAGGATTGAAATTAATCGGTCGTGGTGGTGTTGGCATGGACAATATTGACGTAGCATACGCACGTGAAAATGGTAGAACGGTCATCAATACTCCTGCATCTTCTTCTCAGTCGGTAGCAGAATTAGTAATGGGACAATTATTCTCTATTTCTCGTTTCTTGAACGACTCCTACAAAAACATTGAAACAGGTGATTTTAATACCTTGAAGAAAAACTATGCTAAAGGTGTTGAACTTCGCGGGAAAACGTTAGGAATCATCGGATTTGGTCGTATTGGTCAATCCTTAGCTTCCTATGCGTTAGCAATAGGTATGGAAGTGAAAGCATTAGAACTTGAGAAAAAAGAAGTAGAAATCGAATTAGCTGAAATAAAAGGTTACGGAAAACCTAAAGTAAAAATCCAAGTAGATAATGATTGGGCTTCTTTCTTACCAGCATGTGATTACATTTCCATTCATGTTCCAAAACAAGCAAATGGTGAAGCTGTGATTGGTGAGGTTCAGTTTGAATTAATGAAAAAAGGAGTTCGTTTGGTGAATGCTGCTCGTGGTGGTGTCATTCAAGAAGATGCGTTAATCGCAGCTTTAGATAGCGGTAAAGTTGCCTTTGCAGCGTTAGATGTATTCGAAAACGAACCTACACCAGCAAAAGCGTTATTATCTCATCCAAAAATTGCGGCAACTCCTCATATTGGAGCAGCAACGTTAGAAGCGCAAGATCGCATTGGATTACAATTAGCGAATTTAATCATCGAACAATTCGGTAGATTTAATTAATTGAATTCTTTATATAATTGAAAAAAGGTCGTCGATTTTGACGACCTTTTTTGTTTTCATTTCCACCGCTCCGCTGGATTTGTAATCCTGCGGCATACTTAATCTATTTTCCATCTACCGAATTAACTCTACCCTCAATAAGTCAACAATATATGACCAATTAATTCAACTTCCAGTACATTTACTTGAAGTTAGAAGAAGTGATAGATATTAAAGTATTTATAGAATAATGATTTTTCGCAGGATTACAAATCTAGCGGAGCGGAATATCTAAGATACTTTTGGTTTTCATTCAAAGACGGAAAGATTTTTGAAGTGAGTAATAAGGTGTGGGGGTAGTTAGTTTTAATCTAATAAATCCCTTGGAATAACATCAATTTTATAACCCATTGCTGAAATTTGTTCTTTATACTTTATGCATTCTTTTTTTGATAGTTTTTCTTTAATTATATTCTTTTTATTATCAATATCAAATAACAAGCTATAACCAATTTCTCTTCCTCCCATTTGACAAATAATTATTTTACTTATTTCTTTTTTGAATATTTTATATTCATTGCGAAATACATATTTTAGTTCTAAATATTCTGAATAAATATATACCTTTTTATAAGAGAAGTTAATTAGTAATAAAACTAGAAACAACTCAACTATCGATATTATTAAATAAATCTGAAAGGGCAAACCTATCAGTACAATATTCACTAATATTAGAATTGAAGAATATATAATTAAGCTTCTATTATTAACTGTTTTTATCATTCTAGTGTATTTGATTATTGATTAGTTGAATCATTACTATTCTCAATAGGTCTCAATGGAATTATAATAGCTGTTTCACTTGATTTTTTTATAATCTAAGAACTGATTGTATAAATCTTTCCCCCGCTCCGCTGGATTTGTAATCCTGCGGTATATTTAATCGAATTCCCATCTCCCAAATTTACACTATCTCTCAATATGTCAACAACATTTGACCAATTAATTCAACTTCCAGTACGCTTTCCATATCTTGATAATTACTTGCAGATGAATACTTCCAATGAAATCCTTCACTTACATAACCTGCTTTCACTGGGTTGTTATGAATGTAATTGATTTTCTCCCATGTAAATTTAGGACTATAAATTTCAATAGCATGATTTCCAGCTTGCCATAACTTATAGTTTTTATGTTTCACACTTTTTTCTGCTTCATCTTCAAATAATTTCAACATCCATTCACGTCTACTTTCAGGTTCGTTTTGGATTTGAAATAATATCTTTTTAGAAGTAAACTTTTTGAAATCTCGAATCACACCCCGCTCCGCTGGATTTGTAATCCTGCGGCACAATCTTTTTAAAATTCATCTCCCAAATTTACACTATCTCTCAATATGTCAACAACATTTGACCAATTAATTCAACTTCCAGTACGCTTTCCAAATCTTGATAATTACTTGCAGATGAATACTTCCAATGAAATCCTTCACTTACATAACCTGCTTTCACAGGGTTGTTATGAATGTAATTGATTTTCTCCCATGTAAATTTAGGACTATAAATTTCAATCGCATGATTTCCAGCTTGCCAAAACTTATAGTTTTTATGTTTCACACTTTTTTCTGCTTCATCTTCAAATAATTTCAACATCCATTCACGTCTACTTTCAGGTTCGTTTTGGATCTGAAATAATATCTTTTTAGAAGTAAACTTTTTGAAACCCCCGCTCCGCTGGATTTGTAATCCTGCGGCACATTCAAATTAATATTCATCTTCCAAATTTACAACATCACTCAATAAGTCACCAACATTTGACCTATTAATTCAACTTCCAGTACGCTTTCCATATCTTGATAATTACTTGCAGATGAATACTTCCAATGAAATCCTTCACTTACATAACCTGCTTTCACTGGGTTGTTATGAATGTAATTAATTTTCTCCCATGTAAATTTAGGACTGTAAATTTCAATAGCATGATTTCCAGCTTGCCAAAATTTATAACTTTTATGTTTCACACTTTTTTCTGCTTCATCTTCAAATAATTTCAACATCCATTCACGTCTACTTTCAGGTTCGTTTTGGATCTGAAATAATATCTTTTTAGAAGTAAACTTTTTGAAACC
>CANCJF010000151.1 GCA_947378245.1 Bacteroidota bacterium | reverse complement strand
GATATTATCCGTGGATGGGTATTGGTAAATACAAACAATTTGGACGATAAAGTTTTGTTCAAAAGTGATGGTATGCCAACCTACCATTTAGCAAATATTGTGGACGATCATTTGATGGAAATTAGTCATGTGATTCGTGGAGAAGAGTGGTTACCATCTGCTCCTTTACACGTATTATTATACGAAGCATTTGGATGGGATTGTCCAAAATTTGCACACCTACCTTTATTACTTCGTCCGGATGGAAATGGTAAATTATCGAAACGTGATGGTGACCGATTAGGCTTCCCAGTGTTCCCTACAAATTGGATTACGTCCGAAGGAGAATTGTATTCAGGTTACCGTGAAAAAGGATATTTACCAGAGGCATTTATTAACATGTTAGCATTCCTTGGATGGAACCCAGGAACCCACCAAGAGTTGTTTTCTTTAGCAGAATTAGAGGAAGCTTTTAGCCTAGAAAGGGTAGGAAAAGCCGGTGCAAAATTTGACGCTGAGAAGACAAAATGGTTCCAACAACAACATTTGAAAAACACTTCGAATGAACGTTTAGCAGAGATAATTTCGCAAAATTCAACTGAAAAATACGATTTAAACACATTAACAGCGATTTGTGGTTTAATGAAAGAACGTGCAACATTCCCGGATGACATCTTAAAAGAAGGGGCTTATTTGTTAGCACGTCCTACAGAGTTTGATGCACAAACGGTAAGTAAAAAATGGAATGAAAATGCACCAGCATTGATGCGTGAATGGACAACAATTTTGGAAAGCATTTCGACGTTTGATGCACCAACCATCGAAGCAACATTCAAAGCATTTTTGACAGAAAAGAATTTGGGAATTGGAGCAGTACTTCCACTTTTTAGATTGTTGTTGACAGGTGTTGGAATGGGACCAAGTATGTTTGACATTGCAACTTTTTTAGGAAAAGAAGAAGTGATCGAACGTATGAAAGTTGGGATGGAAAAATTAGGATAGATAAAAGACACTTTTTCGTAAACTCAAAAGAAAAAGACAAAAGAAGAAAGACTAAAATAGGACACTATTTTTTAAGTTTTTCTTCTTTCTTTTTTTATAAAAATCAAACTGAAATTATCATTAAAAAAAGTAAAATTTAGAGAGAAAATTTGAAAGAAAAAATTCAAAAAAGTCTTTCATCTTTTATCTAAAAATCTTTCATCTATAAAAAAATGAAACACACAATAGAAGTAAACGGAATTAAACTTTATGCCTTTCATGGATGTCTTCCAGAGGAAACAAAAATTGGTGGACACTATTTAGTAGATGTTCATATGGTGACCAATTTTCAGAAGGCAGCAGAAGAAGATACCTTGGAAGATACGATTGACTATGTAGACGTGAATCGTATCGTAAAAGAGGAGATGTCAATCCCGAGTAAATTAATAGAACATGTAGGTCAACGTATACTAGTTCGTATGGAAAATGAATTAAAAAACTTAGAGGGTATACGTATTAAAATCACCAAAATTTGTCCTCCGATAAACGGCGATGTAGAGAATGTTGCGATCATTATTGAGCGATAATTCTAAACATTTTAGTCCAATTGAGTGGAGTCGAATTAGTCCAATTGAGCAGAGTCGAAATTCAGACTTCGACTCCGCTCAGTCTGACTAGAAGATAAATTCAGTCAGACTGAAAACATAAAAAATAAATTTTGATACCATTTGCAACAACGAAAAATGTTATTAACTTTGTAACTCGAAAATGGTCTTGTGGCCGAGCGGCTAGGCACCGGTCTGCAAAACCGTCTACAGCGGTTCGAATCCGCTCGAGACCTCCAAATTTGTGAGGGGAACCCTTGATACTAAATGTATTGAGGGTTTTTTGTTGTAACACTTACCCCACACTTTACCCCACATTTATAAATATTCATAAAAACAGAATATAAAAAAGGGCTTTACCGATAATTGATAAAACCCTTTAATTTATTTTTAAATGAAAAAAATTACATCTCAATATCTACTGTTTGATAGTTTTGTTCTGTATTTTTCATTTCAAAAAAATGAAAAGTAGTTCCATATTTTGATGGATCACACCAAGCATTAGAATCAGAATGCGGATATAATAATGGAGTAAACCAAAACTTATCTGCAAGTATACGAGATTTCAATACTAAATCTGACTCAATCTTATATTTTTGTGGATCATATATGAATTTAATATCATTATTTAACGAATCTAATTTATCTTCAATCTTATCAAATTCTTTATAAACAGGGTTATTATAATCAAATTTAGTCTCAAAAAAAGAATCATTTTCATTTTGACGAATAATTTGAAGTTGCTCTCTAAAATAATGGAATTGATTTGGATCTTGTGCGATAAGCATATACGCTCCCTTTCTTATACCCTTAAAACAAAATTTTCCATCAAAATCAGATTTCGTTTCTGCAACAACTTCATTATTAATATAATCGACTAAAATCAAATTAACGTTATCTGCAATTTCTCCATCATTGACAACTGTACCATTAAAATCAACTCCTATACACGAAGTAAAAAGTAATGTAACTATTGCCATTAATAATATTTTCATAATTTATTTTAAATTAAATTGATTCGATAAAATTGTATAACTTTCTAAAACAGGTGTTACTTTCTTTTGAAATGATTTTATTCCAATACAATAAAATTTCTCAATATATTGTTTGCTCCCTGTATATCTAATATTTAATGGTTTTGGCTCTTTTGACATTAAACTTAAAAGTTCTAATACTTGACTATTTACAACAACATCAGATATTTCAGAAACGTAACTACTTCCTAAAATTTTTCTTTGTGTGTCTCCCGCATTAAATGAAAATTGTTGACGTGTTCCTTCTTTTTTTTCCTGTAAAGTCCCATATAATATATCAACATCTGTAAAGAATAACCAATCAGTCAAATACAAGTCATTAATTATTCTCATTGGTAATACTAATATTTTACCATTAATTTTTTCAATACCAAAATAAATACTCCACGTAATACTATTTTGGTCAAAAGTTGAAGACTTTTGAATATTTATATTTTTTGACTTAACCCAAATAATTCCTTGATGTTCATCATATTTAACCTTACATCCTTTTTGAATTAATGGTTTAATAATTGCAATGTCTTCCTTTGTAAAGTGTTGACAATTTGCAAACAAACTACTAAACAATATTAGTATAAACAGGAAACTCTTAGGATTGAGTTTCATTTTAAAATTTTCTTTGACTTTCATAGATTTTACTTTATATAACAACCATTTACTTTAAAAAATAAAATAATTTATACAATTATATAAATAATAACCGATATATCGGTTGTGGTGCGTGGCTAAAAAAGTCTTAATTGGTAGTTGTGAAACCTGATATAGAATTTTATTTAGTAGAATTAGGGCAGACAATCAGAAATATAAGATTGTCGAAAGGGATGACTCAATTAGATTTATCAAGTGATTCAGGATTACCACTCTCACAAATCGGTGCAATCGAAAACGGAAAAATTAATACAACAATAAAATCTCTCGTTAAAATTACCTCATCACTCGGGGTAAAGGTTAAAGATGTAATTTCATTTTAACGTTACTAAAAGTATTAAAAACGCAATTTCACCCCGCATTTAGAAATAAAAAAACCTGAAATAAATATTTCAGGTCATTTGTTAATAGATAAAGTTTCTATTTATAATTAATCTGTAATTACATTATCAATAGTATAATCATTACCATTCCACTTAATATCACATTCGTATTTCATACGAATCATTGCACCAAATGAATTTTCACTATCTACATAATTTTTTACATGGTAAGTATCACTTCCAATTCTTGTCACTTCAGGTGTTCCAAAATCGGCTGTAGAAGGACTTTTAATGATTTCTTCAATATACTTTTCTGTATACATTATAGATCTTACTTTATTATCAGGTTGTGCAACCTCATCACTTGAAAAATCACATCTTGACACTAAAAACAAAATTCCTAAAATCACAGCACCCCAAAACTTAATTAAAAACCAATAATCAGTTTTTGGCGGTTCATTTGTATTTATTTCAGTATTACCTAAATTTTCTTTTAATTCCATTTCATTATTTTAATTAATTACAACAATTTTTATATATCTGAGATATACAAATATATATTATAAATATCTAAATTGACTCTAAACTTTACTTTTTGTATATTTTAAGTGAGATTTGTTTCCTATGACAAAACTTGGTATATACTTGGCAAAGAGGGCAATCAACAAATCTGAAGTTGCTCGTAGAACAGGATTAAGCAAGGTAAGAGTTAATGAACTCACATTAAATGAGAATACTAAACTAAAGGCAAGTGAGTTATATTTAATAGCCCTTGCAATAGAAGTAAATCCTTCACAATTATTGGAGGATTTATATGGCGATTTACGACTACTATAATTCAGAAAAATAATTTTCCCTGTCTATTACATCAGGATTTTCAGATCCTATTTTATACGAATCAAATTTATTTAACAAAAAAACCGCCGTTTTTAATTTTACAGATTCATTCTTTGAATTTAAACTATTCTTTATTGTCTCAACTGCGGAATCTGTTAACCTATATAATTCCATATCGATTTTTTCTCGTATTTCTCGTTTACGTATGTTGAAATTTGCCTCAAAGATTGAATCTTTTTTCCATTCGTATATTGTTGTTCTTGATAGTTTCAATTCTGTTGAAATTTCTGATATACTTTTACTCATTAATAGTAACTCGATAACCTTTTCTTGAGTAACCGTTAGTTTTTTATTTTTGTTCATTTCTGTACGTTTTTGTTTTCTATTATAGTATAAGAGTTAACTAATTCCAACTTTATCATAATTAGAAATAAGTTAACCCATATTAAATAACACAACTTGATTTTTGTTTGTTGTTCGATTCTTAACACTATATCTCGTTCTTATATTATGGGCTATTTCTTTGATCTGATTTTGTAAAACACTACTTCTTAAAGTAGGACTCAAATAGATATTTTTAAGCCGTTCAAACTCATGAATATTGTTTTCACACAAAAATCTTAAACCTGTATGTGACAACAAATGACTATTTGACTTTTGCATTGATATATCATATCCTGTATAAATACATTGTTTTCTATTTTCAGTTAACTTGGAATTAGTTAACCTTTGCAATTCTAAGACCTTATTTTTTATGTTTAAATAGATTTCTTCCTGTAAATTAATCGTACAATGTGAATTTATCTTTTTTAAATTTCTAAAGTGCTTTGAATAATTTGGATTTGATTTTATTCCTTTATCTTCCCAAAAAGATAAATCTTTAAATTTCTGTTGTTTTTCTTTACTTAATGTAAAAGGATTAATTAAAATTACCTCATTCCATCTCTTTAATAAATCTTCAAGAAAAACAGTTTTGTCAAAATCTATAAAATTCTGAAAATTAACTAATCCATATATTGTTCTGAATAAAGTCCAATTTCTGTATTTTATTTCAATTCTTAAAATGTCTAAATCTTTACAATTTGATATGAATGATTTATCATAAATTTTAAACCAAAAATGGTCATGTTTAACAACACTATATCTGTTTTTTTCAGATTTTGTGAATAAACCTCTTTTGTGAAATAGTAAATTGGTAATAATCACTTTTTGTGAAACTTTAGTTACAATGTTTACACCTAATTCAATTTGAAGAATTCGCATATTTATCGGTCTAATTCCAAAATATAAGTAAATTTCATCTATACACTTTAAAAAGTCATCGTATCCAAAATCATTAGAATTATTTAATCCTTGGTTATGAAAAACATGTAAACTGCCACTTAAAATAGTTCTTCCTGAATTATAAATTGTCAATTTCATATTATTATAAGTAAAATACTTACAGTTTTCGACACCTTTATTATAACTTGGGGTAAAAGAAAATCTATTAAAAAAATACTCTTTATCAATGCCAATAATTTCAGTTTTTAGAAAGTCTATAGGCATATATAGAAGTGGGGGCGCATCATTAACACTATTCATGATTTATAGTGTTAAAGACAAAGTCTCTATTGTTTGCCTTGAAGGGTAATAACCTCTTTGAAACTCATATATAAACAACTCATTAGTTTCAGGATTAATTCTAACAAGTAATAAAGTTTTAAAATTTTTATCTTTTAAATCTCCGTAATAAACATTCTTTCTGTTTGTTTTCCATAACCCTGTTATCTTCTTACTCTTTGACCAACTTGATTGATCTTTAATTCTCAAATACAATCCTAAATTAAATGCATTTGAATACCCTTGGAATTTCTCAATTTTAACAAATTGTGTAACAAAAGAATTAAGGTTATTTGATTGTAAACCTTCATAAATAGTGTCATGTTTGTTAATCTTGAATACTTTAAATTTATGTACCTGTCTCATGTTTAACTATTTTTAATGATTAAACATGACTTGTAATAAATCTGACCTTTTAAAATAAGTTCTTTGACCTACCTTATAAGGCTTTAGTATATTCTTATTGCACCAATCATTGATACAATTTAAAGACACTCCAAAATATTGGGCGGTTTCTTTTCGGGTAAGATGAGGTCTTTCATCTCCCTTTGGGGTTGTTTTTAATTGGATTGAAAAATCCTGTAATTGAGATTTAATACCCTCATTAATTAGATCTACTAATTCGTTTGGGGTAACGTTTAACACCTGTACTGTTTTCATGAAATTAATTTTTTAAATTATTTCACGAAAGTATTTAAACGTTCTTACTTGTTCTATTACAGTGAGTTACATAAAAGTTACATGTGATTTTTATGTAACTTTTTGTTTATTTATATAAT
>CANCJF010000150.1 GCA_947378245.1 Bacteroidota bacterium | reverse complement strand
AAACAACATTTAAAGGACAATTTTAGTTTTGGATTTAAAAGTTTTTCTGCTGAATTATTTGCGATTTTCAATGATAAATTTGATATCTTAATCATAGGATATTTTTTAACAAATTCAGAAGTTGGAATTTATAGTTTTTATATCTTCTTTGCAAAATCTTTGTATATCTTCCCTGGTATTATACAGCAAAACATCAATCCAATTATATCCAAACATCATAGTGAAAACAGCCTCATGGAGTTACAAAATAAATTTTATAAATTACGAAAAGTCAACCTTTTAATCTTACTTATTCAAACCATTGCTATACTTGGAATGTATGTAATTATTGTTCATTTTTTCAAAGAAGAATTTAAAAACAGTATACATTTACTTATCATCGCATTGATTGGAATTTTTCCTTCTGCCTTAATTTCTTGGAGCGGATCTATCCTTGTTATGATTGGTAAATTAAAAGAAAATATTATTCGAACATTTTCGATCATGGCAATATCATTAAGTCTTACCGTTATTTTTTCCTATTTTTATGGACTTTTAGGTGCGACCATTGCCGTTTCTTTAAGTTCATTTATTAGTTTTATTATGATGAACTCCTTCGTAAGAAGATTAGTCGGATTAAAAATTGTTTAATGGATAAGATATTAATTCTAGCACGTTCTAACAATCCTTTCAAAACAGTACGTAGAGATTACGACTATATAATTTCTAATTTGATAGAACTTGGTTATTCGGTTGATATTTATGATCCTAAACAAAGGATATTGATGAAAGTCAACACAAAAGAAACCATCTCTTACAATCTTTTACCTACAGTTTTTTATAAAATCAAACTTAACATACTCCTAAATTTGTTAAGCCTTATTTATTTTTCAGTTAAAAACAAACAAAAATATTCCATTGTTCAAATCAACTACTTAAGAGAAGAATATTTAGTTATTCCATCTTTGATTAGAAATATCGGGGGGAAACTTGTAATCAGCCTATTTGGATCAGACATCAACAAACGATCTTTTATAAAAAATAATTTTACAAGAATTTTTACTCTTGCAAATAAGGTGATTGTGACAAATTTAAATTTTGGGAAGATAGTCGATTCATATAATAAAAATAATCCAGTTTCTCCAAAAATGATTCAATTAATGTTACCACAGGATCATTTTATTTATTATAAGCCTTTTACTCTTACAAACAAGGTAGAAAGTAAACAAAAAATGAATTATCCAATCGAGAAAACTATCGTAGCTATTGGTACAAATTCAACCGAGAACGAACAACACGAATTAATAATTGATCAGATTAAAGAATTAACAAATTATTCAAATTATTATTTCATTTTTAATTTATCCAATCGCTATAATATTCTCAATGATCGCGAAAAAAAATTAATTCAGTATATCAAAGATACCTTACCTAATGACAGTTATAAAATCCATACTGAATTTTTATCCTACGAGGATATGGCACTTGTAAGACACGTTACAGACATTTTTGTAAACATGCGTAAAATCGATCAATTAGCAGCTTCTATGCTAGAGAGTAATCTTGCTTATAGTTATGTGATTACTGGAGATTGGTTACCTTACGAAGATTATGTACAAAGTGTTTATACAAAACTAATTTCCAATGTATCTGAATTAAACAATGCCATTGAATCTATAAATTTACAAGATAGCGAACTTCAAGAAAAATTAACAAAAAACAAACAAACCGTTCTAGAAAAATACGACAATAATGTATTAAGCACTTGGTTAGAAATGTATAAATCCGTGTTAAGTGAATAATACAATAAAAACACCTCCAATTTTAAAATTAACTTTTGTCATGTTGTTTATCAATATGATCATAGAATCATTTTTGATGTTTTCAGAGGATAGAACGTTAATTATATCAACACAGCTTTTGGTGAATGGCATACTTTTTTATAGAACATTAATACTTAACAAGAAAATAGTTACCCATAAGGTTTTTGCTTTAATATTTACAACTCTAATTTACTTTTCCGTACTATCACTTTTTAGTAGTGATTTAATGTTAACAATAAATTATTTAATCAAATTCATCTTACCTTATTTTTATTTTATAATCGGTTATAATATCATTTCAAACAAAAATCATTTTGATTATTTTGTCAAATACAATTGGTTATATTTGGCGTATTTTACAATTTACATATTGATTGTAAACGCCTTAGGTTTTGGAACTGCATTATACAAAGGTGGTATAATCATGGGTTTTTATTCTTTAAATGGGTTATATATCCCTTGTTTTGCAGTGCTTATTACAATATTTAATTTACAATCAATTAAATCAAAAAAAATAAGATATTTAAGTTTAATTTTTACAATTACTTCTATTTTAATTTTGTTGTTATTACTTAAAAGAACCTTATTAATTATCATACTATTAGGTGTTGTATTATATTTTTTCAAAACCTTAAGTCTAGTTAGAATTTTGCGATTTTCTATATTTTTAGGTGTTCTATTATTTTTAATTTCAAATTTCTCATCCGTTCTTTCTAAAAGTTTCGAATCTCGTGAAAATCGATTTTCAGAAGATTACGATGTAAAAGAAGAAGGGCGTTTTAGAGAAAATGAAATGATCTATAAAATATTAGAAAACGATCCATTTAAGTTGATTTTTGGTTCAGGAGAAGTTTTTAATGATCGGATGTATTTTGCGAAACATTACGACATTGAAAGAGATGCGCATAATTCATTCATTCGTATATTTTGGAATGGTGGTTTTGTAGGTTTATTCATCTTTTTAGCCTTCTATTACCAACAAATAAAATTATTTTTATCAAACTATCGCTTGGCGAAATATACCAAAAATTTTTACCTAACAAATCTATTTTATTTTGGATGTGTATTTATTATCCTTCGATTTGTAAATGATTTTAGTTCAGGAATAACTTATTTAAGTTATAATGCTTTCTCGTTCCTTCTAATTGGTGGAATACTTCGCATTGGTAAAGAATATAGACAACAATTTAATTCATCTAAAAATGCTTCAATTTCAATCCAATAATTTAATAAAAACTGATTGGGAACAATTTATAACAACGAATCAATTCGCTAGTCCTTTTCAATCCATTGAATTTTTTGATTTTATAAATAAAACGGACAATCACGAGGCTATCACTTTTTCATGCTCGTATAACGGAAATATTGAAGCACTCTGTTTGGTTACTATCCAGCAAGAAAAAGGACTTAAAGGTTTTTTTTCTAAAAGAGCAATTATTTACGGAGGTCCACTCCTCTCTACTAATCAAGAAGTAAATAAAAAACTAATTGAGTATGTAACCAAGAAATTGGCATCAAAGGTTATCTATATTGAAACACGTAATTTCTTTGACTTCAACAATGAACTATCTGTATTTCAAGAATTAAAATGGGAATATTTACCCTATTTAAATTTTCAACTGGCATTTAAAGATGCAAGTACAGAAACTTTGATTGCAGCGATGAAATATAATCGTAGAAGAGAAATTAAACAAAGTATTACAGAAGGAGCAAGTTATCAAGAAGCAACAAACGAAGAACAAATCAAGAAATTGTATGAAATATTATTGGATTTATACAAAACCCGTGTCAAATTACCTATACCTCCCTTGTCCTATTTTTTAAATTTATATCATTCAACAATCGGAAAGGTAATCATCGTTGAACATAATGCCCAAGTAATTGGAGGTGCATTTTGTTTGTTTTACCCCAACGAAAGTATATACACACTATACTATTGTGGATTAAGAGATTACCATAAAAAAATATTTCCAACACACCTTGCAATTATTGGTGCGATAGATTTTGGAACGCAAAACAAATTGAAAAGTATCGATTTTATGGGGGCAGGTAAGCCAGGAGAAGAATATGGAGTACGTAAATATAAATCTGAATTTGGTGGTGAACTTGTTGAATATGGCAGATTTATAAAAATTACAAAGCCTCTTTTGTATAAATTAGGTAAATTTGCACTTGAATTTATTCAAAAAATTAAAAAATGAGAATTTTAATTGATATAGGTCATCCAGCTCACGTTCATTTATTCAAAAATATTTACTTCAAATTGAAAGAAAAACATACCATTTTCTTTTCAGTTAGGGATATTAAAATTGCCAAAGATTTATTAAACCATTACGAAATACCTTTCATAGATTTGGGTAAAAAGAAAAATTCAAAAATCGGAAAGGCATATACCGTCCTTAAGCAAGACTTTTTGTTGTATAATTTTGTTCGAAAAAACAAAATTGACGTTGGACTTAGTTCAGGAATAGTTCTCGCTCACATTTCAAAAATCACTAAGATGAAATCCATCGTAATGGACGATGACGATGATGCATCTGAACCTCTCGTAGTGAAGTTTGGACACCCTTTTTCTGATGCTGTTTTGACTCCGAATCCAATCAAACGTAAAACTAACAAAGCAGTTTACTATGACGGCAGCCACGAATTGGCATATTTACACCCAAATCAATTCAAAGCCGATCAAAAAGTACTAAATAATATTGGATTAACAGAAAACGACACTTTTTTCATACTTCGCTTTGTTGCTTTCAATGGTCATCATGACGGTGGACATTACGGAATAAGTTTTGAACAAAAGAAACAAATCATACAATACTTATCGAATTTTGGAAGGGTATTAATTACATCCGAAAAACAAATTGAACCTGAATTTGAGACATACCGTGTCCCTGTTCCACCACAAGACATACATACATTAATGTATTACTCCAAATTATTTGTAGGTGATAGTCAAACCATGATTTCAGAAGCAGCGATACTAGGAGTTCCTGCACTAAAATGTAATACTTTTGCTGGATTATTGAGTATTCCGAATGAACTAGAACAAAAATATGGTTTATGTTATTCATATCATCCAGACCAATACGAAGACTTTTTTAAACACATTCAATCGGTCGTAGAAAATGAAAATACGAAAATTGAATGGAAAGAGAAATTAACGAAATTTCACAAGGATAAAATTGATGTTACTCAATTTATGATTGATTTCGTCACAAAATTTAACTAATTGTATAATAATATTTAATGAGAGATTTCACTTTTAAAACGTATAGGAAACTATTAGAACAAATTTTGGCGAGTGGTTATGAAATTCAACGTTTTGATGATTTCCTGACAAATCCGAAAGAAAAAGCAGTCGTATTAAGACATGATTCTGATATATGGCCAAACAATGATTTAATAATGAGTAAAGTCGAAGACTCTTTAAATGTAAATTCAACTTATTACTTTAGAGTACCTGAGACTTTTAATGAGACAATAATCTCAGAAATCAAAAATAATGGTCATGAAATTGGTTATCATTATGAAGAATTGGCTAGACATAATGGTAATTATGAAATAGCAATTAAAAGTTTTGAAGAAAAATTAAATGCATTAAATTCTATAGCAGAAATTAAAACATTTGTTCGTCACGGTAGACCTTTATCTAAAATCGAAAGTTTAGATATGTGGAAAAAATATGACTACAAAAAATATGGATTAATTGGGGAACCTTACTTAGATGTTGATTATTCTAAAGTGTTATATTTAACTGATAACGGTAATAAATGGAATTCTAATAAAACAAATATTAGAGACAAAGTAAATGCCGATCACAAATTCGATATAAATTCTACATTTGATTTAATTGATAATTTCAAAAAACAGTTATTACCTAATCATATTATCTTAAATATTCACCCAGCGAGATGGAATAATAATTACCTTGTTTGGACATATCGTTTTTTCCTTCAAAAAACTAAGAATATTGCAAAGATTTTACTAAATATGTTACGAAATAAAAAATGAGTAAATTAAAAAAAAAATATTGTATTTTAACCAATGATGTTGAATTGACATCTTTGGTAAATCACAATCTAAATTTACAAACTGCAGATAAAGTGTACGAACAAGGGATGCGTTCACTTTTAAAACTATATAAAAAATACGGCGTAAAATCAACTTTTTTTTACACGGCTGACATCGTTATTTACAACAATGACATTGTTAAAATGATACTTGAAGATGGACATGAAGTAGCCTCTCATGGCTGGGTTCATGAGTCTGATCAAGCCTTTGATGTGTTAAGTTTAGAAGACCAAATCGACCACTTAAAAAAATCGAAAGAAATATTGGAACAAATTTCAGGTCAAGAAGTTATTTCATTCAGAGCGCCCGCACTTCGTATAAATGAAGATACTAATACTGCATTAACAAAAAATGGATTTCTAGTCGATTCTTCTGTTTCACCACAACGTTTAGATATGTTTCTATCTTTTGGTGGATTAAAAAAATTAAGTTGGGTTTTCGCTCCGAGATTGCCATATCAATCTGACTCAAAAAAATTATGGAAGAAAGGTAATGGATCAATATACGAAATTCCAATCTCAGCTTTTGGAATACCGTATATTGGAACTCTTTTAAGAATCACACCTCTTTTAACAAGATTTACAAGGTATTTACTTCATTTTGAAACTACATTTAATCATAAGCCGATTGTTTTTTTAACACATCCGAATGAATTTATAAACGAAGAAAAAACTACTGATAAAATTAAAAAAAGAACAAAAAACCCAATTAAATATTTGATTGGAGATGTTCTGCGTCATAAAGTAAAATTGAAAAACTTAGGAGATGCTGCTGTACCATTATATGAAAAAGAAATTGCTTTTTTTCATAAAAAAGGATATGAATTTATCACATGTAAAGAATATTATCAACGATCACAAAACAAATAAATTATGCCTGCAAACGAAGTTTTATAATATTATGGATACAAAGGAATTTTTGGAAAAATTCGCTATACAATAAAATTTATAAATCGTTTTGTGTTAGACAAAATTGCATTTTTTTGTTTTGTAAAATCTTGGAGAACCACAATTCACCGTATGAGAGGTGTAAATATTGGTAAAGATGTATATATAGGTCACGAAGTAATGTTTGACCGTGT
>CANCJF010000149.1 GCA_947378245.1 Bacteroidota bacterium | reverse complement strand
ATCCATATTTAAAAAAATAAAAAGTATCCTTATATGTAAGTGTGAGATGGTATAAAACGACTATAATTGCTGCTATACCTCTCAGTGCATCTAATTCTTGGAGACGATTTTGAATATTTATTTTTTTCACTCTAATTTTTTTTCATTTTGAATTTTATTTTTCATTTTAAATTTATATCCAAAATTCAAATTTTTTATATTCCTTTTTAAAGTACTTTTTTATTTTTTTGTCATCAAAAATTGTACTTCCGGATTCAATAATCAAATCTGTTTCTGGCCATGGATGATACGAAATTTTTGCGTTTGTAGCTTTACAAATATATTCAGCAACTTCTCTTAAGCTGTAAGTTACTCCTCCGATATTAAATGTTTCATTGTTGGTTGATTTACATAATGAAGTAGTCACAATTTGCTCACAAAGATCGTCAATGTGTGTAAATGTTCTTTTTAATCGCCCATCACCAAACAACGTAATTTCACCAGTTTTTTTTGCTTGATCCATCATAAAGCTTATAGTGCCGAATGAATATTCATTAAAATGGCTACCATAAGGAATGCAAATTCTAAAAATTGAGTAATTGATTCCAAAAGTTTTTTGATACATTTCTAATATTTTTTCACATGTTAATTTATTTAGTGCATAGATTGTATTTGTTTCTTTTTCTGCATTTTCATCCAATAGTAGTTCACTACCTTTATAAACGAGTCTTGTAGAAGGGAAAATAATTTTTGGTTTTTTTTTTAATTTTTTTATGGCATTTAAAACATTTAATAAGCCTATTTCGTTAACTTGAATGAAATTTTCATATTTATCAAAACTAATTTTTGTTCCTGTAAGACCTGAAAAAATATACACATAATCAATCTCCCAATTTATTCTTTTTAAATCTTCGATATTAGTGATGTCAAAATGAACAATATCCATAGAGTTTGATTTATCTATTAAATAGTCATAACTGATTACATTTTGATTAATACTTTTTAGGTAACTTGTTAAATGTCTACCTACATAACCATTAGCTCCTAATACAATGCTTTTAATTTTCATTTTTGCAGAAATCTTCAATTAAATATGTAGGTCTGTTTTTTGTAGTATCAAACATTTTTCCTAGGTAAACGCCAAGAAGCCCCAAAGTAAAAATAATAATTCCTGAGAGAAACCAAATAGAAATAAATATACTCAACCAACCACTTGCAGATTGATCGGTAACGATATATTTTATAACTAAATATAATGCAAAAATTAGACTTAGTGAAACTAAACTAACACCTAATTTTAGTACAATTCTTAATGGTTTGTCTGAGAATGCAATAATTGTTTGATAGGCTAATCTTAATCTTTTTTTAAATGAGTAGGATGATTTAATATTATCTTTTCGTTTTGCATGAGAAATTTCTACTTTCGTTGATTTGAACCCAATCCAATTGTTCAGTAAAGGGTAATATCTGTAATAATCTCCAATTTTGGACATTGCTTGGATACATTTCTTATTGTATAAAATAAAGTTTGCTACTGTATGGTCTATTTTAGTTTCTGTTAAATAACTGATTACTTTATAGAATAATACAGAAAAAAGTTTTTTCAAAAATCCATCTTGTCTATTTTGTCTCGAAGCAAATACAATATCAAATCCTTCCAATGTTTTATTGAATAATGTTTGAAATTGTTCAGGTTCGTCTTGTAAATCACAATCCATAGTAATTATCCAATCTCCTGTTACGTAGTCAAACCCTGCGTTCAATGCATTTTGTTGACCGAAATTCCTGCTTAATTTAATCCCATGTACGTTATTATTATTTAGGGCAATTTTTTTTATAATTTCCCAACTATTATCTGGGCTATTATCCTCGACTAATATTATTTCAAAATCATTTGTGATTTTAGTAGCAGAAGCAGTTATTCTTTCGACTAATTCTTCTAATAATGAGGATGCTCCGTAAACGGGACTGATAATGGATAATTTCATGATAAATTAGATTTGCTATAAGCTAGAATGTTATCTTGTGCTTCGCTTTGATTGTGAATTTCAGTATAATGTTCCATTCTTTTTGATTCACTTTGTATTGCATCATAAAATTCTATTAAAGCTTTTTCAAAATGATTGTCAGAATTTAATTCAATATGTTCAATTGTATTGTTTATTTCTAATAATATACTTGGCTTTTGATCAAATTTAGGAGTGAACGCTTTTTCAACGATTAGCTTACCTTTAGTTCCCCATATTTCATAATTACATTGATAATAATTGTCGAAACCAAAAGCTAATGAAGCTCCAATACCTTTATCATTTGACATAAAAGCTGAACCATAAATATTCACTTCATTTTCGGAGTTTGAATGATTAAATTTTAAAGTCGCTGCTTTTACTTTCATTTCATATCCAAGGATCAATGTAGTTGCTTTAATTGTGTAACCTGCTGCATCTAAAAGTGCTCCTCCTCCAAGGATTGGGTCATATCTAAAATTTGCAGCATCTAGAGGAGGAAAGCCAAATTTACTACTGAAATGTCGAATCTTGCCAATTGTACCTTTCTCAATTATTTTTTTTACATGATTATGTTGTGAGTGATATTGAAACATATACCCTTCAAGCAAAGTTAATTTATGTTTTTTTGCTTTTTCAATTAATTTGGTTGTTTGATTTAAATTATTAGCAAAAGATTTTTCAGCATAAATATGTTTACCGGCATCGAGCGCTTTACCAATCCATTCTATGTGTAATCCAGTAGGTAGAGGTAAGTATATTGCATCTATCGATTGATTAGCAAGCAATTCTTCATAATTATAATAGGCTTTACAATTGAATTTAAGCGCAAACTCATCAGCTTTTTGTTTGTTTCTACTTGCAACTGCTACTAAGTTGAAATTAGCAGAAAGGTTTTTAATTGCTGGTATTACAGATCTTTCAGCAATACTAGCACAACCTATTACACCAATATTCAGTATCGATTGTTTATCCATTTTAAAAATTGATTGCAGAGATTAAACTTCTTGAAGCAATATTTAGGTAGTTGTTAAATTTAATGAAAGTTAATAATTGATTCAACGTCATCCAACAGTAGTTTTCAGGTACTTCTATTGAAAAATCTTCTGTCGTTTCAATAATCATGTTTTTATTTTGTTCTTGAAAAAATCTTCCTCCTTCTTCACTTTGTAATGCTGAATACCAAATTTGAGAAGTATTTGCTTCCATTACTTCTTGGATAAATGGAACAGAATATTCATTTAAACCTGTTCTATAATTCCCCGTTAAGCATTGAACAGTAGGTGCAAGTTCTATTATATCAAAATTTCCTGCTTCTAATTTTGCCTGAACTAAAAAATGATATACTCCATTTATTTTTTTTATTAAAAAAGCAACAATACCTTCTTGTGCAGGAAGAATCATTGGTTGGTCCCATGAAGTAACTTCTCGATTTTCAATTTCTACATTAACTCCAATCACAGAAAAGTATTTCTTTTCTTTGTGCTCAACTGTATTTCCGTCGAAAATCCAATCTGTAATTTGGTTTAAGTTTTTTGATTTGACATTTAATTCATATTTTGATTTTAAATTGGTAATCCAAGAAAAAATTCGGTCATAATCATTTAAATGAAATTCATTATTTAAAATAGAATTAAGCAGAAACTTGTTTAATCCTTGTTGTTCGTTCAGTGTAGAGAAAAATTCAATTGTTTGAGACGAATAGGAACCAAAAGATATACCAGATATAACCGTTCTGGTGTCCATATTTATCAGATTATCGTATTTTATTAAGTCTTTAATTTGACCTAAAGTCATCCATTGAAAGTTAGAAGGGATATCTAGCTTTTCATTAGGTTCAACTTCAACAATAATATTTCGATTTCTTTTTTTTAAAAATCGAGCGCCTTGTTCAGATTGGAGTTGATCTAATAAGACCGTTGTATTTTTATTGGAATTGAGAAAGTATTCTAGAAAATGAGGTGTTTTACCTTTATGTACTTGCGTGTAATTACTTTTTGTAGCTTGTAGAGTTGGAGAAATCTGTACAACATTAAGGTTCCCTGGTTCAATTTTTGCTTGCATCAAAAAATGAAGTATACCATCAATTTTTTTTGTTAGAATTCCTAGTAATCCTATTTCAGGTTGGTTAATTATTGGTTGTTCCCAATGATGAACATGTCCCCAGTTTGTTTGAACTTCAATGCCTTCAATTGAGAAAAAATTACCGCTTTCGTGTTGAATAAAACCATCGTTTTTGTTTATTTCCCATTTGTTTAAGTTGTTTAATGGTATTTGAGTTATTCTAGTCTTTATCTCTGAATTTAGTTGTTTTAACCACGATAAGATTTCCGGAGTGGATAAGAAACTTGAGTTTTTAGTTAATGCAGACTTAAAGAAATTTATTTCGACTTGTTTAATAGTTGTCATTTTAATTCAAATAGACTATTTCTAATTCAATATTTATCAAAGTTAAAATAATATTACTCTTCATGGAATGAAATTTAATTTAAATATATCTAAATTAAATAATTTATTACCTTTGTTGAAGGTTTTTACAATTCATTTTTATTGATTATATGCGTGTTGAGAGAGTCTTTGGTGCTAGTGTAATTATCTTGTTGTCAATAGTTTTTTTTATTAAGACTGGAACAATTACAAGCGGTTTTCATTTTCGAGATGATCAGTTATACATCTCTACATATAACGAATTGCACAGTAAAGGTTTTTTTTTAACAGTAAACGATTATATTAAAAGTGATTTAGCACAAAGATTTAGACCATTATTTTGGGTGCATAGAGTGATTGAGGCTAAAATTTTCGGAATAAATTTTTTATCAATGTCTGTGTATACTTTTCTTTTGTTTATTTCGACACAATTAATGTTTTTTATTGGGTTCAAAAGGAAAGGTTTTTCTTTTTTTCAGATTCTTTTATTTTTAGGAATTTCATTTTTAGGTGAACCGTCAGTAATCTGGTGGGAACTTGGTCCAAATGAAACTCTTTCTACTTTTTTGTTAGCCTTATCTTTTTATTTTATGACTACAGAGAATAAATTGATAAATCATTTGCTTTTTTCTTTCTTCTTAATTTTATCTGCTTTGTCGAAAGAAAGTTTTGCTATAATTATTCCTGGCTTTATAGTTTTGAAGTATTGTTTTGATAATCAGGATATACCAGTTTCATTTTTATCTTGGTCTAAAATGAATAAATGGATTTCTATTCCACTTATTACATTTGTTGGAATCATGTTTTTCATCGTTTTTGTTATTGGAGCAAATAGTACTGGATATGCAGGTGTCGATTCGAATTTCACGTCATTAGTTTTTAGTGTCATTTCAATTCTTACAACATCGGTTAAACAATATATACTTTTGATTTTAATTTTGTTGGTGTTAATTTATTTTGGTTTTAGGGATGAGAAAAAGTGGTTGATTTTTTTGAAAGATTTAATGATTCCAATATTTTTTGTTTTATTAGTTATTGTTCCAAATCTTCTATTGTATTCTAAAACAGGCCTTTGGAATCGTTATTTTACACCAACCTCGATTGGCTTTGGATTTTCAATTGTTTTTCTTTTAAATGCGTTGAACAACAAATTAGATTGGTTGTATAAGTTTTTAGTTCTAATTATTTCTTGTTTCGTGTTGAATTTATTAGTTGATACTTATTTGTTAGCTAGAAATTTCACACAAGAAGGAGCTAGGAATTTAGAAGTAATTAACATAATTAAAGAGAATAAATCGGTTGTTATTGTTGCTAACCCACTGTTAGAGTATGAAACGAGTATATCTTTAACCATGTATTTAGAAACATTTACAGATATTCATTACAAAATCTACCCAATTGAATATTCAGATCAACAATCACATTTTGGGACTCCTGAACTTAGAAAACAATTGGAATCAGATTGGAGAAAAAAATTCAAGAATAAGCTTTTTAATATAAATTCTAGATTACCAAAAACGATATTGTTTTTGCATCCATCGGAGAGTAAAAAAATATTAAGAAGTATATCCAATTCTTATGAAAATATAATTTTTAATAATCACTACTCGTTATATAAATTAAGGAAGGAATATGGAGGTTGAAAAGTATTTTGGAAGTAGATTTAAATTTGACAACAATCGCGTAAAGGTATCGAGGGCAATTACTGAGTATTTACAAAATTTCATTGAGAATGATAGTTATTCCGTATTAGATATTGGCTGTGGATATGGAGATTTTATCAATTTAATAAAAGCTAAATCGAAATTTGCAATTGATTTAAATCCATCGAGTATAGATTTTATTGATGTTGATAAAATTTCTTTTTATGCACAATCTGTGTTGGAAGAGTTTGAAGTGGAGAATAATTCAATGGATATTATTTTTGCATCCAATTTATTTGAACATTTTGATGATATTCAGTTGAATATACTAATTAAAAATGTAAAACAAAAACTGAAAAAGGGTGGGAAGTTAATATTGATACAACCTAATATTAGATATGCTTATAAAGAATATTGGGATGATTACACACATAAAAAAGCATTTTCAGATGTTTCTTTGGCTGATTTTTTAGAGAGTGAGGGGTTTAAAATTGTAGAAGTGCAAAAGAAATTTATTCCTTTTAGTTTAAAATCACGATTGCCGAAATCGTATTTTTTGACAAAATGCTATTTATTTTCTCCATTTAAACCATTTGCAAAGCAAATGTTGGTGGTTGCAGAAATAAAATAATACTATAAGAAATCTTATGTTTAATTTTCGGTCGCTTACTCGAATTGAAAAAAATGTATTAGCATTTACTTTTATTTTATATTCAGTTTACACTTTATATCATGTTTTTATTTTTGTTCCATTTGTTGATGAAGTTTCGACCTTTTTAGATTATACTTCGAAGGGCTTTTACACTATTATTTCAACTTATGAAGAGCCTAATAATCATATTTTCTTTTCGATACTTACTAAATTCACCTATTTTTTACCTTTTGATCCATTAATTAATTTGCGAATT
>CANCJF010000148.1 GCA_947378245.1 Bacteroidota bacterium | reverse complement strand
GTTTGATTGATGGTGTTGTAATACCATTGATTTAATCCTCCAGAATTATTCAAAAAAGATGGATCTATGTAATTCAAATAACCATAATTTAAGCTGTTGTATATATTCATCTTCCCTTTTCTCCCCTTTGCTTCGAGCACAATGTTCCCGTAAGTATTTTGTTGATTTAAGCGTTGATTTGCAGTTTCGTTATACAAGATAACAGCTCCTGGCAAACCTCGTTCCGATTGGTTAAAGTGTATTGAAGTTCTGATTTTCAATTGTGGATTCAAGACTTGCGCATAATTTACACCTCCAAATCCTTCATGGAGTTGATTATTCTTGCGATAACTCGCAGAACTAAGATTTCCATTTTCTAGCGTGTACGGATAATTCCCTGAAAAACTTCTATACTTACCGTATACACTCAATAAGGAATTCGTAACACTTCGTTTATAACTTCCATAGTTATCCAACTGACCAAAAGAACCAACTTTCGAAGTATATCTCAATTCTAAAGTATCATTGGTTGGTGTGTTTTCTATCGTTTTCAATGAAAGCGTATTTCCTTGCATTAATGCTGAAATCGGTAATAATTCATCTGAAGGAACACCGGAAGTAAACGTTAAGCTTTGTACATTATCAACTTGCAGGTTACTCAAGTCCAACTGACCTATCATCGTGTTTTGAAGTGTGAATCCATCCAGCACAATAGCGGTATTGGTTCCCGAAATCCCGCGGTAAGAAATGGTTTTCATACCTCCAATACCTCCATAATTTTTTAGGGTAATTCCTGCAATTTTTTGCGTTAATGCTCCAACATCTTCTGAAGCATACAACCCGATTTTTTTAGCTGAAAGAACTTGACTTCTCCCTGAAATCAGGATAGAATCGTTTGACAATTCTACCCTAACCTCTGGAAGCGCTTTTTCCTTATCTTGACCAACAGAAGTTAGACTCAAGAAGAAAAAGCCAATAAGTAACGTGTTTCTCAGCACGAAAAAACTATTTGGTAAACTTGATATTATCTATTGTGAAATAAGCTGGCGTATTCATCCCACCCAGACCATTATCGCTTGATTGCATTCTGAAACTCAAAGAGTCAACAGATACCAAAGTTGATAAATTAACTATTTTCCAATCTTTTTGAATGAAGTTTTGCGATGAGTCAGCATATTGGAAATTTGCTAAATATACATCTACAGAATCTTTTACTTTTCCAGAAGTATAACCTCGAATCCAAACTTTCAAAAAATCTTTGTTTTTACCTGTAAATTTTCTACTCATACTATCTCCTTTTTTCATAGAAAGTGCTGCATAGGTCGAATTGGTAATCGCTAAAGAAACTAATTGAATATTACTTGGTAATTTAACCCCTGAATTGCCATTAATATTATCTGAAATTAAATAATTCTTACTCACATCCGCACCTTTACCTGCAAAGGTTGCATACGTATTTAAATAACCTGCAGTAGTGTCATTTACGACATTTGATAAAGCAAAACCTTTATACCAATACCATGCTTTATAAGTTTCATCATAAAATTCATTCTGAAAAGTAAACCCCTGAGTGATTAAACCTCCATGAATACTATCCAAATATCCTTTAGAAGGAATAGATACATCCTCAAAATCTATGGTATATGTTGTTTTTAATGGTGTTGTAGACGGCGTAATTGCATCCTTTTTACAACTAATAAGACCTGCAGATAATGCAAGTCCGACAATCATCAATTGTTTTTTCATCTTTTTGTTCTTTACAAAAATTAATAAATAACTAAAAAGAAGAAATCAGTGGGAGTTTCCCATAAATAGAAATAGATGTTCGCTCGTGCACAAGCGACAAATAAATCGGACTTTATTCTGAAGTCTTCATTCAACAATTCTTGGCAGGTATTCTGACTTGCTCCAACTCAATTTGCCTTCCCGCTTAACACAGTGACCTATTAAATTGATTTTTTATGTTTCTGAAAATTGCTTTTTCTTCGTTCAACTTCAATAATATTTTCCTCATGTACCTCTGTACACTGCGGAAATATTATAATTGTTTGCCTCGAAAAATCAAATTTTCAGTTCCCATAAACAGAGCTTACAGCTGCAGATACAGTTTCGGATTTACACCGAATTCCCTTTTATTCTATTGAGGTAGTACCAAAAATCTTTTGCGAATTTAAAGATTATAAGATTACCGAATACCGATTAGTCAATTTTTATTTTTCTAACTAACTGATTAGTCTTACAGGTATTTGAAATTTTTTGTGTGATTAGGTAATCTCCTTTTGATACGTATTTATGCATAGCATTTATATCTGTAGAAATTGTTCCATCCCCAAAATCCCAAGCATGCGAAGTGTAATTTTTAGCATTACTTAAGACCTGAATTGAATCCTTATTTTGAATCAAATCAAACCCAGGCTCTAACAATTTTTGAACAGGTAAATACCTCCATCTAGCTAAATTATTTAATACAATTTTAGTTGCTGCAATTTCTATCACTTCCCGTTCAAAGAAATTCATTTCCACTTTTGCAGTGTTTTTATAAGGTGACTCCCCAAAAATTGTAGTAAAGTGCGTACAAGCGGAAAGGTACGATCCAGTCAAAATTGGATGGAAGCGATCTTCTTGGTACAAGTTGATTTCCGGGTTAGATTCTCTGACTTCTTTCCATACCATTCCTACCGGTGAAACTCCAGTACTTAGTTTGTCTGCAAAAATCAAATATTGACGTTCGATTCGTAATTGCATGGAATCGTAACTAGCAATAGGCTTCCATTTTTTATTCCCGTTTTTATACCCCCAGGTCATGTAAAATAAAATTCGTGCACAGGGATTGTATTTTCGAACGCTATCTACTAATTCTTTCGCATAAGGAAAAGTCAACGTATCGACTTTTGAATCAGGTTGAGCAAATTCATTACTATGCCCTTGTAAAATCACATAATCCCATTTACGAGACTGAATCATTTGATAGGTTCTTGGTCTCTCCGAATGAAATTTTAAATCTTTCCCTCCAGTAACAACAGTATCCACATGTACTTTCTTTCCTTTTGATTCAGCAATATCTTTGAAAATATAAGGCATATTATTATAGAAAGTAAAACTATTCCCAACAAATAAAACCGAAGTAGAATCTTGCGAGAAAGCATTAAAAGTTAACGTAAATAATATAAAAAAAATGAAAAGTTTCATAACTATGGTTACAGTAATAAGATTAAATTTAAGCATAAATCTAATAATTTTCAAATCAACAAATTTTCAAATTTTCAAATTAATCTATCTTTGTTCAAAATTAAAATTATGTCAGAAGCAATCAATCAAGGTCATGTAACCTTCGAAATAAATTCCTTAGGAATCGGAACCATCACTTTTGGTCACCCATTAAGTAATTCTTTACCAGGAAAAATTTTACAAAAATTAGCGGATACTATTACAGAACTTGGGAAAAAAGAAGAAGTAAAAGTAATCGTATTACAATCCGAAGGAGACAAATCATTTTGTGCTGGAGCGAGTTTTGATGAATTAATTTCTATCAAAGACTTGGAAACAGGGAAGAAATTCTTTTCTGGATTCGCGAATGTGATTAATGCAGCTCGTAAATGTCCAAAATTTATTATAGGTCGTGTTCAAGGAAAAGCTGTAGGTGGTGGTGTTGGATTAGCATCTGCAGTGGATTATTGTTTCGCAACTAAATTTGCAGATGTAAAACTTTCTGAATTGGCTGTTGGTATCGGACCATTTGTTGTTGGTCCAGCAGTAGAGCGTAAGATTGGTTTATCTGCTATGAGTCAATTAGCAATCAATGCCACTGAATGGAGATCTGCAGATTGGGCCTACAAACGTGGTCTATACACTTATATATTCGACAGCTCAACTGAAATGGATGTGGAGATTGCAAAATTAGCGAAACGATTAGCAGGATCAAACCCAGAAGCGATGTCAATGTTGAAAGGAATCTTTTGGCAAGGAACAGAAAATTGGGATGAGTTACTATTAGAACGCGCAGGAATGAGTGGGAAACTAGTATTGTCTGATTTTACGATTAATGCTATAAATGCATTCAAAAAATCGTAACAAGTTTCCTGAAATCTTAAAAAAGTAGGCTTGATTTTGAAAATAGTTTGAATTATTTCACAAATCAGTTGTTAATAAAAGTTGGAAGTTATATCTTTGTCCTCCCATTTTAGGGGAATTGTCTTATTTAATTAATAAATAATTGTGGATACATTAAGTTACAAAACCGTTTCTGCTAACAAGCAAACTGCTGATAAAAAGTGGTTGTTAGTAGACGCTGAAGGCCAAACAGTAGGTCGTTTAGCAAGTAAGGTTTCGAAGTTAGTACGTGGAAAACACAAGCCAAACTTCACACCTCACGCAGACTGCGGAGATAACGTTATCGTTATCAATGCGGAGAAAGTATCATTTTCTGGTACTAAATTAGTTGACAAGGAATACATCCGTTACACGGGTTATCCTGGTGGACAACGTTCTTTAACAGCGCAAGAGATTCTTTCTAAACACCCAGAAAGATTGATCGAGAAAGCGATTAAAGGTATGTTGCCAAAGAATAAATTAGGTCGCCAATTGTTCACAAATGTGAAAGTGTACGCTGGTGGTGAGCACAAACAAGAGTCTCAAAAACCAGAGGTTATTAATTTAGACACATTCAAATAGGAAGTATGGAAATTATCAATACACTAGGAAGAAGAAAAACTTCAGTTGCTCGTGTTTACCTTAAAAAAGGTACGGGTAAAGTAACAGTAAACAAAAAAGACTTTAAAGAGTTTTTTCCTGTTGCAATGTTACAATTTAAAGTTCTACAACCATTTGCATTAACTGAAACAAACGAGCAATACGATGTTACAGTAAATGTTCAAGGTGGTGGAATCAACGGACAAGCAGAAGCTATTCGTTTAGGTATTTCAAGAGCTTTGGTTAAAGTTTCTGAGGATTTAAAACCAGCGCTTAAAGCGGAGGGTTTAATGACACGTGATCCAAGAATGGTTGAACGTAAAAAACCAGGACAACCAAAAGCACGTAAGAAATTCCAATTCTCTAAACGTTAATATTATATTATTTTGGCGGTGTTTAGTATCCAAGTTTGTGAGTAAATGCTTAGAGCTCCCTCACCTACTGATTACTAAAGGAACGTAAACAATTTAAAAAATTAAAAAATGTCAAAAGCAACTTTTCAAGAATTATTAGACGCAGGTGTTCACTTCGGACACCAAAAAAGAAAATGGAACCCAGCAATGGCACCGTACATCTTTGATGAGAAGAAAGGTATCCACATTATCGATCTAAATAAGACAATTGCTCATCTTGATCAAGCGTGTGCTGCGATGACTCAAATCGCAAAATCGGGTAAAAAAGTACTTTTTGTGGCTACAAAAAAACAAGCGAAAGAAATCGTTTCTGAGAGAGTGAAAACGGTTAATATGCCTTTCGTTACTGAGCGTTGGTCTGGTGGGATGTTAACAAACTTCCAAACTACACGTAAGTCTATCCGTAAAATGGCTTCAATTGATAAAATGAAGACTGACGGAACTTGGGATACTCTTTCTAAAAGAGAGCGTCTTTTCAAAACTCGTCAACGTGAGAAATTAGAAAAAAACTTTGGTTCTATTGCTGATATGACTCGTCAACCAGCAGCTATTTTCTTAGTAGACATCTTAAAAGAAAACATCGCATTACACGAAGCTAAGAGATTAAACATTCCAATTTTTGCTATGGTGGATACAAACACTAACCCAAAAATGGTAGATTTCCCAATTCCTGCAAATGATGATGCTACAAAATCTATCGCTATTATTTTAGATGCAATTTGTGATTCTATCCGTTTAGGTTTAGAAGATCGTAAAAATTCTAAAGATAAAGCAGATAAAGGTGAAGAAGCAGCTACGGAAGTAGCTACGGAAGAAACAAAAGAAAATTAATATTAAAAAACTACTGAAATGGCAATTACAGCATCAGATGTAAATAAACTTCGTCAGCAAACTGGCGCAGGGATGATGGACTGCAAAAACGCTTTAGTTGAGGCTAACGGTGATTTTGAAACTGCAATCGACATCCTACGTAAAAAAGGACAAAAAATCGCTGCTAAACGTGGTGATAACGAAGCAAAAGAAGGTTTATCAATTGCTCAAGTAGCTGCTTCTGGAAACGAAGGAGTTATTTTGATCTTGAATTGCGAAACTGACTTCGTAGCTATCAATGATTCTTTCCGTACTTTCGTTCAATCAATTGTTGATGTTGCTTTAGCAAATAAAGTAAATACAGTTGAAGAGTTGAAAGCATTGAAATACGATGACAAATTAACAGTAGACGAAAAAATCACTGAACAAGTTGGTGTTATTGGTGAAAAATTAGATTTATCTAAATTCGCTCGTATCTCTGCTGCTAAAGTTGTTGCTTACAATCACCCAGGAAATCAATTAGCAACATTGGTAGGTTTAACTGTTGATTCAGCTACTGCTGAGGACGCTGGTAAACAAGTTGCTATGCAAATTGCTGCAATGAATCCAATCGCGTTGAACAAAGAAGGTGTTGATGCTGATACAATCGCTCGTGAATTAGAGATTGGTAAAGAATTAGCGATTCAAGAAGGTAAACCAGCTGAAATGGCTGTTAAAATTTCTGAGGGTCGTTTAAACAAATTCTTCCAAGAAAACACTTTGTTAAGTCAACCATTTGTTCGTGATAACAAAGTTACTGTTGAGCAATTCTTAGCTTCTGCTGAGAAAGGATTGACAGTATCTGAATTTTTACGATTCTCTACGAAATAATAAATTTCAAAATATAAGAAAAGGCTGGAAGAAATTTCAGCCTTTTTTTGTGGAATATATTTTCTTAGTTATGGTGAAAATACTGAGGTTGAATTTTACCATTGAGATTCTATGTTAATTTCCAAATTTAAATTCATTTATTTATCTTTATATTTCAAAGCAGTCCAGAACTAGCTTGTAAGAGTGTTCTCTTCTTTTAGAGGCACTCTTTTTTGTATTTCATAGTTTGGATTATAAACTGTTTG
>CANCJF010000147.1 GCA_947378245.1 Bacteroidota bacterium | reverse complement strand
ATTTGCATGTAAGGATACAATTAATAAAATTGCTCCGATTATATTACTTATTAATGAGGAAGTGTAGTAATTTCCCGTTTTTTTAATATAGTTGAAGGAAATAAAGCAAGCTATACTTACTAATCCCGAAGGTATAAGTTTTGTAGGAGTAAAATGAATTGTATTTACAAGGCTTATAACAAATAATGCTACAGCCAAATATCCAAATAATTTGCAGGTTAGAATGTATTTCGACTCTTCGTAAATATCATCGTTTTGTAAAGAAGGGATTTTAAAATAATTTTTTATTCTTTCTGTTAATTTCAGTATATACATTTGACTATTTTTCTACTGTAAAAATACAAAGCAATCCCAACTAATTCTAATTTTGAGGATAGAAGTAAATAACTTATCTTTGCAAGTGTTGAGAAAAACGATTTTTCTTATTCACTATTAAACATGTATACTATGATGACAATGGAAAGTAAAACGGCGATGGATTTGATCCAATTAGAAGATAAATATGGAGCACACAATTACCATCCGCTTCCAGTTGTGTTGTCTCGTGGTGAAGGTGTACATGTGTGGGATGTAGACGGTAAAAAATACTATGATTTTTTATCAGCATATTCTGCGGTGAATCAAGGGCATTGTCATCCAAGAATTATTGGTGCAATGATTGAACAAGCGAAAACATTGACCTTAACTTCACGTGCGTTTTATAATGATACACTTGGAGAATATGAAAAATACGTGACAAATTACTTTGGGTTTGACAAAGTTCTTCCAATGAATACAGGTGCTGAGGCGGTTGAGACTGCGATTAAGTTATGTCGTAAATGGGCGTATGAAAAACGTGGAATCGCTGAGAATCAGGCGAAAATTGTAGTTTGTGAAAACAACTTCCACGGTCGTACAACTACGATTGTTTCTTTTTCAAACGATCCGGATGCACAAAAGAATTTTGGACCTTTTACTCCTGGTTTTATTCGTATTCCTTACAATGATACAGAAGCGTTAGAGGAAGCAATGAAACAAGAGAATGTAGTTGGTTTTTTAGTAGAACCAATTCAAGGAGAAGCAGGGGTGTACGTTCCAGACACGGATTATTTAATGAAATGTCGTGCTATATGCACTAAATATAATGCGTTATTTATTGCAGATGAAGTTCAAACGGGAATAGCTAGAACTGGAAGTTTGTTAGCTGTTTGTGGAAATTGTTCTTGTGAGAAAAAATGTGAAAAACAAGCAACTTACGCACAACCTGATATTCTAATCTTAGGAAAAGCTTTATCTGGTGGTGTTTATCCTGTATCTGCAGTTTTAGCGAATGATGAAATAATGATGGTTATCAAGCCAGGACAACATGGGTCAACGTTTGGAGGTAATCCAATCGCTGCCAAAGTAGCGATGGCTGCATTGGATGTTGTGGATGAAGAGCAATTAGCATTGAATGCACGTCAACTTGGAGATCTTTTCCGTAGCGAAATGAATCGTATTATTTCAACTACAGATTTAGTATTAAAAGTGAGAGGAAAAGGTTTGTTGAATGCAATTATTGTAAATGATACAGAAGATAGTTTAACAGCTTGGAATTTGTGTGTTGCATTAAAAGATAATGGTTTGTTAGCTAAACCAACACACGGAAATATCATTCGTTTTGCTCCACCATTGGTGATGACGAAAGAGGAGTTATTAGAATGTGTTGCAATCATCGAAAAAACGATTACAGAATTTAAGAAATAAATATTATGACAAAAATTAAGTTTGGAACTGACGGCTGGAGAGCAATAATCGCGGAAGAATTCACAGTAGATAACGTTGCTCGTGTTGCGCAAGCAACTGCCGTTTGGGTGAAAAAGAACTCAGATAATCCAACCATCATTATTGGTCATGATTGCCGTTTTGCAGGAGCTTTATTTGTAGATACTTGTGTAAAAGTATTCTTACACGAAGGTGTTAAGGTGAAAATGTCGAAAGGATTTGTTTCTACGCCAATGATTTCCTTAGGTGCAAATAAATTAAATTGTGCGTTAGGGGTAATTATCACTGCTAGTCACAATCCTCCATCGTATAATGGGTATAAATTAAAAGCGGATTTCGGCGGACCTTTAGCACCTGAGCACGTGCAGGAAGTGGAAGACATGATTCCAGATACGTTGACTAACGATTACAAATCCATTTCTATCGAAGATGCAATTGCAGCTGGTAACGTGGAAGTAGTAGATTTAGAGACAATGTATGTAAAACACGTGGAGGCTAATTTTGATTTGGATGCGATTCGTAATTCCGGATTGAAATTTGTTTACGATGCGATGTATGGTGCTGGACAAAATGTGATGCGTCGTATTTTACCTAATACAGAATTATTGCATTGCGAAGCGAATCCATCTTTTTATGGTCAGGCTCCAGAGCCAATCGCTAAAAACTTGAAAGAATTAGAAGCGTTTATCAAAAACAACAAAGGGATCGCTTGTGGTTTAGCTACGGATGGCGATGCAGATCGTATCGGTTTGTATGATTCTAATGGTGAATTCGTAGATTCTCACCACATCATCTTATTGTTGATTCATTATTTAGTAAAACATAAAGGAATGACGGGTAAAGTAGTTACTGCTTTCAGTGTTACGCCACGTGTAGAAAAATTAGCTGCTTTATACAATTTACCTCAAGAAACAACGAAAGTTGGTTTCAAAGAAATCGCTTCTAAAATGGTTGCAGAAGATGTATTACTAGGTGGTGAAGAATCCGGAGGAATCGCTGTAAAAGGGCATATTCCAGAACGTGATGGAATTTGGATGGGATTAATCATCTGGGAATACATGGCGAAATCAGGAAAATCGTTGGAAGCATTGATTGATGAGGTATATGCATTGGTAGGTGAATTCAAATTTGAAAGAAACGATTTACATATTACGGAAGAATTGAAACAAAAAATCATTGCAAATTGCAAAGGAGATACGTTTAAAACTTTTGGGGATTACGAAGTACGCGAAGTAAAAACAACCGATGGTTGGAAATATTTCTTTGACAATGAAAAATGGATGATGATTCGCGCTTCAGGAACAGAACCTGTTCTTCGTACGTATGCAGAAGCTCCAACTTTAGAAGAAGTTAGAAAAATATTAAGCCTAACAGAACAAACAATTTGTAATTAATGGCTGGTTCTTCTTACGGAACACTTTTTACATTAACAACCTTCGGGGAATCTCACGGACCTGCCATTGGTGGAGTTATCGAGGGGTTCCCCGTTGGTTTTTTAGTAGATTTCGAAGCAGTTCAAGCAGAACTCGATCGAAGAAAACCAGGACAATCAAAATTAGTTACCCAACGCAAAGAATCGGATAAGGTTCAATTTTTATCCGGAATCTTTGAAGGAAAAACTACAGGGACTCCCATTGGATTTATCATCCCAAATGAAGATCAAAAATCGAAAGATTATACACATTTAAAAGATGCTTATCGACCTTCTCATGCGGATTTTACATACGATATTAAATACGGTCACCGCGACCATACAGGGGGTGGACGTTCCAGTGCTAGAGAAACAGCTTCTCGTGTCGTAGCGGGCGCTTTAGCAAAACAATTTTTAGAGGCACAAGGAATTAAAATTACTGCCTTTGTAGATCAGGTAGGTGGAATTAAACTTTCTGAATCAGAAATCGATAATGCTGATTTTACTGTCATTGAACAAAATTTAGTTCGTTGTCCGAATGCAAAAAAAGCTTCACAAATGGAGCAATTAGTACAAGAAATTAAGCAAAAAGGAGATTCCATCGGAGGAAGTATATTTTGTACGGTTTCTGGTGTTCCTGCAGGACTTGGAGAGCCAGTCTTTGATAAATTACACGCTGAACTTGGGAAAGCCATGTTGTCCATCAATGCAGTGAAAGGTTTTGAAATAGGTTCCGGTTTTGGAAGTATTTCGATGTTAGGATCTGCACACAACGATGAATTCATGGAAGGAGGTAAAACGAAAACCAATCACAGTGGTGGTGTTCAGGGTGGTATTTCGAATGGAATGCCAATTTATTTCCGTACAGCTTTCAAGCCCGTCGCAACAATATTAACACCTCAAAATTCAATTGATTCTTCTGGAAATTCTGTCATTGTCGAAGGTAAAGGTCGTCATGACGCGTGCGTGGTGCCGCGAGCAGTTGTAATTGTGGAAGCAATGTCTGCGATTGTATTATTGGATTTTTATTTAAGGCAAAAAGCGGTGAATTTTTAATTGCTTTCTCGAATAATCCGAAATTAATTCCTCGTCAATCATTTAACAACATTACGTGTAAAACTATCTCTTTGTTCGATTTCACGCGCATACATTTCCTTTAATTTTAATTGTTCAATAAAACCTTTGAAATTAACGACTGATGTCAATTAAATATTCTTTTATTTTTCTTTTGTTTGTGACGTTTACAACGTATTCTCAATCTAAAAAAGTGCGAATTCAACGACTTACAAAATCTAATGATAGTCTGCAAATTGTGTGCACTTCAAAGGAGCATGAAATTGGTTTGTTGAACAAAGAATTGAAGCAATGTGCCATTCAGCATGAGGAAGATATGCGATTGTTGAATGGCAAAATTTCGGAATTAGAAAGAGAACTCCATGAGTCTAGAAACGTTGTTTTAACTCCTGTGAAAGAAAAGAAATCCAAAAAGAAATCTAAATCAAAAGAAAAAAACGCGTTATTAACTGAATTAACTAAGGTTAGGGAAAAATTAGATTCCATTCAACATTCAACGGATTATTTCAAAACCGGAAAACAGATGATTTTAAAAAAAATGTCAAGACCTGAAATGTCGATAGTGGACATTCAAGGGGGGACATTTATGATGGGATGTGATTCGAAAGATGGGAATTGTGAAACTGATGAGCAAGTGCATCGTGTAACAGTAAGTGATTTTCGTATGAGTAAATATGAGGTTACGTTTGATTTGTATGACGCTTATTGTGATTCAACAGGCGTTGAAAAACCGGATGATAATGGATGGGGTAGAGGCAATAGGCCAGTGATAAATATTACTTGGGCTGAAGCTGATAGTTTTGCCAAATGGATGGGGGGTAGGTTGCCAACTGAATCAGAATGGGAATATGCTGCACATGCTGGAGGCAAAGGAGCTTTTGGAAAATCTAATTGCTTGTCTAAGTCGCAGGCGAATTTTGATGGGACAAGCGAAGCAATGCGCTGTGGAGAAGAATTGTTTTTGAAAAGAACACAACCTGTTGGTAGTTATCCTGCGAATGCATTCGGGTTACATGATATGTATGGCAATGTATTTGAATGGTGTAGTGACTGGTATGGAAATTATCCGCAGGGTACAACAATCAATCCAACAGGTCCAGCCGAAAGCAGTTACAAGGTAAATCGTGGTGGAAGTTGGGCGAATCCAGCGACTGCATGTAGGGCTGCTGCGCGAGAAACAGGTGAATTGGAATTTGAAGGAAATCGTATTGGGTTTCGTTTAGTGTTCTCAAGAGATTAATACTTTGTATTAAGCAAGTTTATTAGTCTTATGTAAAGTGTTGATTTACATAAGATAATTTCATTATTTCACTTTATTTTAACTAATTAACATTGTTTTGTTAATTAGTTGATTTTAATGATTTGTCGTAAATAATTTGTTGTTAAATTTTTAGCATTCAAAAATCACATAATTAACAAAAAAAATCTATCTCTTTATAATACAGCCTAAAATCGTATCTTTGTATGGTTAAAATCACAGAATATGATACAAAGAATTCAATCGCTTTATTGGTTAGCAGCAATTATTTGCTTAAGTTTTTTAAATTTTGGAGTTTCCCTATTAAACTTTAATGGAAAAGATTTTCACTTTGAATTTTCTATGTTCGGATGGAAGAAAATGGATGCCAGTAATAAAATAATTGGTAAAAATGACATGTATTTTTATATTGCTACTATATTAATTTTCGCTTTTATTGTTCAAGCGATATTTTCCTTTAAAAGTTTAAAACGTCAAATGAAATTGGCAAACCTCATTATTTACTTACATGCCTTGGTTATTCTATTTCTAGTTTCTCTTTTTGTATTTGGGAAACAAATGTTTGGATTAGAATACGAGACAACAGAAGTTTCTTTTGGTTTTTACGCTTTATTTTTAAGTCTGATTTTTTCTTTTTTGGCATCACAAGGAGTTAAAAAAGATAAAAAACTACTTGATTCGGTAGACCGTATCCGTTAAAATATTTTAATATTTAATATTAGTGGCTTTGATAATTTATTTTCTTGAAGTTCACTAGAAATTTATAGATAACTCCTTATGAATTACCTTTCCGTTGAGAATCTTACGAAGTCCTTTGGGGACCGTATGTTGTTTTCCGATATTACCTTTGGGATTGACCAAGGACAAAAAGTAGCCATCGTTGCTAAAAATGGTAGTGGTAAAACAACCCTTCTCCGTTGTTTGATGGATAAAGAACAGTTTGATTCAGGTCGAATTGTATATCGCAATGATATCCGTGTAGCTTTCATGGAACAAAGTGAAAACATGGACGACGAAATGACAATCATGGAGGCGGTTTTTGATCATGATTTACCAGAGATTCAAGCAGTAAAAAAGTACAACTTGGCGATGAAAAACCAAGATGATGAATTGTTGAATGAGTGTTTTCAAGAATTGACAGATTTAAATGCATGGGATATTGAAGTGAAGGTTGCTCAAATTCTATCTGTACTAAAACTAGACAATACCGATGTTAAAGTTGGTAGTTTGTCTGGAGGTCAGAAGAAACGTGTGAATCTTGCGAAAGTATTGGTTTCCGAAGCAGATTTCTTGATTTTGGATGAGCCTACAAATCACTTGGATTTAGATATGATTGAATGGTTAGAAGAATACCTTTCCAAATCGAAATCAACGATTTTAATGGTGACACACGACCGTTATTTCTTAGAGGTTGTATGTGATTCTATTTTAGAGTTGGAGGATAAAACATTATACCGATATAAAGGAAACTTCTCCTATTTCTTAGAGAAAAAAGCGGAACGTCAAGAGCAATTACAATCTACGATTGATAAAGCGAGAAATACCTTTAAAAAAGAGTTAGACTGGATTCGCAAACAACCAAAAGCGAGAGGAGTTAAACAAAAAGCACGTGTAGATTC
>CANCJF010000146.1 GCA_947378245.1 Bacteroidota bacterium | reverse complement strand
CTTACCATGGAGTTTTGAACTAAACTTAGCTCTATTTTTTATAAATAATTGAGAGGAAATTCGATCGTATTTCATAATATAGATATTGTGTAATAACAAATATACTTCTCTATTCTCTTTGCACAATTTTTTTTCGATTTTTTTGACATAAGAAATGAACGTAATTATTTTACGTACTACTGAAAGTAACTTTGTCAAAATTAAAACTAAAAATGATGATTACTCTATTTGATAAAGTTGAAATACAGACAATTGAATTTCAAACAGGATACAATGAAGTTTCTGTAAAATGTGTTGTTACGCAAGGTCATACCACCTATATAAATGAATTGATCTTAAATTTTTCAGATTTAAATCGTTTAATTGGAAAGATTCAAAAAATAATGAAAATTAACGATTTACTAAGTTACTTTAAGTCAACTAAATTAGCTGATGGAGATGATTTATATTATTTAAATAATATGGAAAATCAAGAAATTGAAATCCCCCTTTTTGAAATGAATGAATTTCAACCACTTCGCCAAATAAGGGCTTAACAATCAATCTGTATCCTATTAAATAGATGTTTTTACTTTTTTTCTTTTACTTTTTTGTGTCCAAATAAAAACAACCAAGCTCCTTTTCTTTCGTCTTTTTTTTTATATTTGAATAATTATCACACTTTTAGTGTTTTTATTTTTGTTAGTATGAAAAAAAATCTTTTATTTTATTTTTTACCAGTCTTATTTTTAATTAGTTGCATTAAACATGAGATTATTCCAGCTCCAACTAAAACAGTAGAGTTGACTAGTTCATTTAAAGGCTCTATAGGTGGTACAGACATCAAATGGTTACAAAATGTGGATGATTATAATTGTATTCCTTCTCAAATAAAAAATTTAAATACAATTGGGGGAGGTCAATCATCAGTTGTTTTTATTTCAACAATTTCATCAACTTCCGTTAAAGGTCAAATAAGTGTCAGATTAGGCACTGTAAATTGGACACAATATGACACTCCGACAAACGAAATATTTACTAAATTCTTAGACGGTTTTAAATCTAAAAACCCTACTTATTCTAGAGATGGTAAATTTGGATTTGAAGTTAAATATATTGATAATCTTGGATTTGAATGGATATCTGATTCAGCTTCAGTTTTTCCTCAGAATGTTACTTTTACTAACTTATCCTATGATTCTGAAATTAAAAATGATAAAACCCTTGATTATTGTAAATTTACAGCGACTTTTAATTGTCATTTATTTTATTTCGATAAAGTAAAACAACATAAAGATTCGATTGAAGTACAAAATGCTGTATTTAAAGGGTGGTTCATGAGACAACAGCTTATTCCTTAAAAATTTAGATGAGCCAATCAGTAAAAATAGCGATTATTGGGGATTATAATTTTACTTATAATTCTCACCATGCTACAAATTTGGCTCTTGATCATGCTTCCTATTTTTTAGATGTAGAAATAAGTTATTATTGGATTAAATTAAATGAAGCAAGTCAATTAACCGTAAGTCAATTGAAAGAATATGACGGGATTTGGATTAGTCCAGGCCCCTATAAAAACGACTTTTTTCTTGGAGGTATAATAGATTTTTTATTGCAAAATTCAGTGCCTGTATTTGTGACTGGAGAAGGCTTTAAAATAATTTTAGAAGTGATTATTGCTAGGAATAATTTGAATGCAAACGGTGAAAAACTAATTTCAGATAACTTAGTAGAAGGTAGAGTATTTGAACAGGTGCAAATTATCCCACATTCTAAAGCTCTAATTTATTTATATGAAAATCACAATGATATTGAACTTACTTCTGCTAGATATAGTTTGTATCCTAAATTATTGAATTATCTGACAGATGAGTTTATTACCATTGAAGCATATAACCAAGTAGAAGAAGTAGAGGTGTTTAGTTTATCCAATAAAGATTTCTTTTTAGCATGTGGATTCTGTCCTCAAATTTCTTCTACTAGAGAAATTCCACACCCTATTATATATACCTTCGTAAAGGCAGCAATCGAATTTCAGTTAAAATAAGTCTTTTTTAGATTCAGATTTCTCGTAAAATTCATCAACCATTAAATGACTTGATTCAGCGGCTTTTACAGCAAGAAAATCACAACGCTCGTTTTCGTAGTGCCCATTGTGTCCGCGTACCCAATTAAATTCTATTTGAAAATTTCGTGCAATTGCTAAATATCTTCGCCATAAATCTTCATTCTTTTTTCCGGAAAAATTCTTTTTTAACCAACCATTTAACCAACCTTTCGTAATTGCATCAATAACATATTTAGAATCAGATGTTATTCGGATGCGATATTCATTCGTTTTAAGGCTTTCTAACGCTACAACCACCGCTAGCAACTCCATTCTGTTATTGGTAGTCAAACGATAGCCTTGAGATAATTCTTTCACCTTATTACCAAAGCGAAGATATACACCATAACCACCATTTCCTGGATTACCCTTAGCTGAACCATCCGTAAATATTTCAATTAGTTTTTCCAAAGTAATTCTTAGTTAGAATTCTTAGTTAAATACTCGATATGCTTTTCCATACGTTTCATCATCCATTTTCGGATAATATACATGAAAAAGGATATGCCTGAAATTACATAATAAGAATACCAACGCTCAAATCCTTCAGTAAATCCTTTGTAACTTATGATCAAAGCTGATCCTATTGAAACTATTAACCATAGGTATAACATAAAGGCATTGTACTTTTTCATATTTAATTTAGTTTAAATTTCCCTTTAGGATGTATAAATTCATATTTTTTAAAATCTAATGAAGTTCGGATACCATCACCATAAAATTTTCCGCCATCTTTTGAATGTACAATCACATTTTTGTTAGTGAATATAGCTTGAGTGTTCTGATTCCAATGTAGTTCTTCTGTTTCTAATACTTGACTCTCACTCAAGTTGTGTAATCTTACAGAATCTTTGAATATCATTTCACCAGTCTCTTGAAAGATTTCGCCATATAAAGAAGTTAATTTAGATTCAACTTCTCCCATTTGATTATAAAGTGTGATTTCTATTCCTTCCTTAAATTTGACGTGAAATGTTGGTTTATGATAGGTCTCTGATAGTTTTGCTCGTAACTCAATTTTAGCATATCCACTATCGGTTTCGATCATATGAACATTTGTTGTACGTTCATCAGGATCCGTAGGTTTGAAACTGACCTTCTTTATCGTATCCAAGTCGTTATGACAAGAAGAGAAAACAAGAATTGATGCAACTAAAACTAAAAAATGACACTTTTTTTTCATAAGTGAGTTAGTCAATTTTATTTTTCTTAAACCATCGTTCGTAGCTAGCTGGGGTGATATTTACTCCAAAATTAAAGGAAAAATAGTTTTCCTTTAAAGAGGATTCTAGACCATTCCATCGTTGACCATATAAACAACTTAAATTAATAGATGATGATGAAAATTGATTGATAATAGGAATTCCGACACCAAAAGTTAGTGCTTTATTTGAAAGTTGAACTTGTTGATCAGACCATGGAAGTGTTTGATAAATTCCTCCTACACGATATTTCATTCGGTGCAGTAAATTAATATCTTTCGAACGATCTAAAAAGTCAAAATGCGGAGAATATTGAAATCCAACACCATATTGAATTGTATTTTTAAAAGTTTCATTATTTCCTACTAGAGGATTATTATACGAGTTCCATTTTGTTAATTTTAATTCACCTGAAATTTGTAATTGAGGTGATTTATTTGAATTGTTTAATTCTTTATTTTTTTTTGTGAAATCATATTTAAAACCTAAAGAAATAATAGATGGAGTTTGTATGTTGTTATTCGTAATAGTGCTTTTTAATGTGTCGTTTCCAAGTACATTCGTTGTGCTTAAAGCATAAATTAATGAGTTAGAATAGGTAGATGAAAAAGATTGAGAAGGTGTAAACGTTACGCCGAGCACAAGATCATGATCGCTAGCAATTCTATATAAATAACTGATTCCTAAATCAACATTCATGGCTTTTATCTGAGTAGATTTATCTCTAATCCCACCCAATGTTGCACTAGATAAAGTGGTTGTAATTTCATTGAGGCTAGTTCCAAAAACATATCCAAAATTAGAACCTATTGAAATGTGATGTTTATGATGGTGTAAGATTTTTACAGATAAACCAAAATAGGCATTTGAAAACCCGCCATTTCCTGTATAGTCATAATTTAAAGTGTCGGTTCCTGAAATTTTATTACTCTTTAGATGATAGCCAGTGCTTGAATATGGTTTTAAACCAAAACAAATTCCAACCCTGTTGCTTAACGCCATTCCTAAAGTAAAATAATTCAATGAAATAAAATGTGAAGCACTAGTAGTTGTTTGTTGTTTAAAAGTTGAAAAATTGGATGCTATGCCTACTGAAAAAATGGGCTGTCCTTTACCCAAAAACGAATACGAGGATGGGTTTTCAGAATTTAATTGAGCAGAATCAATTAAAGCTGTACTTACGTTTCCTAATGCTCCAAAAATAGGATGAGTTAATGGATTCATTTCTCCAATTCCACGAGAAGAAAAAGGAGTATTGGTATTAGTTTGTCCGATACTGAAAATCGGTACAACAATAAGTAATAATATGATTGTTTTAAATAGCATATGCATTAATTGAATGATATAATCCGATTAAAGTTAAGTTTAATTCTACAAATATGCCTTTTTTTGATTGGATATCAAAGCAATGAGCATCACCCCCTGTGACATATATTGTTAAGTCGTTAAATTGTGATGAGTATTTTGAAATAAAGTAACCTATTTCACCTTGTATACCTTGCATCACTCCACTATGGATACATGAAGTAGTGGAATTACCAATGATGGGAGGTAGGTCATATTCTTCAATGAGTGGAAGTGCACCAGTAAATTGCGCTAAAGATTTGTAGCGCATATTAATTCCCGGTGAAATTGACCCTCCTAAGTAACATTGCCTTTCATCGATTATATCAAATTTTATACATGTTCCTATGTCAACCACTAATGCCGGAGTTGTTGTTAAATTTTTTACTGCAATTATATTTGCTAAACGATCACTTCCAAGTGTATCTGGTGTTTGATACACATGATTAATTGGTAATTCTCCGGTATGTTTAAAATGAATTGAATTAGGCATCATTTGTAATAACCAATTCGTCTCTTTTTCAGAGCGGACAGAGGATAAAATTGATTGATCAAAATGATATTCTAATAGAAATGATTTTAATTTATTCCAATCATTATTCCCAAAATAGAAAACTTCTTTCAAGTGATTATCTGTAAACACTCCTAATTTTACGCGAGTATTCCCTGCATCGATGACCAAAGTAGTTTTCATTTATCTTATATGTTTAGTGCAAAATTACCTTATTTTTTAAAAAAATTTAAAAAATTAATTTTGTTTTGAATTTATTTATATATTTGCACTCAACAAAACGGGGGAGCGTAGCTCAGTCGGTAGAGCAAAGGACTGAAAATCCTTGTGTCGGGGGTTCGATTCCCTCCGCTCCCACAAAATTAAAGGTGTCTTTTTAGACACCTTTTTTTATTTGTACTTTTGTATAAACTTCAATTTCATTCATATGAAAACAAATTTAATCGCAGAATTGCAATGGAGAGGAATGATTCAAGATGTCATGCCTGGAACAGAAGAGCAATTATTGAAAGAGATGACAACAGGTTATGTGGGTTTTGATCCAACATCTGATTCACTGCATGTAGGAAGTTTGTTGCCAATCATGCTCTTGGTACATTTGCAAAAATCCGGACACAGACCTATTGCACTTGTAGGTGGTGCAACTGGAATGGTGGGAGATCCTTCTGGTAAGTCTGCGGAGCGAAATTTGTTAGACGAAGTAGCTTTGAATAAAAACGTAACTGGAGTTTCTGATCAATTAAAGAAATTCTTGGATTTTGAAAATGGAGATAACAAAGCATTGTTATTGAATAATTATGAATGGATGAAAAATTTTTCATTCTTAGACTTTATTCGTGACATTGGAAAACACATCACTGTCAATTACATGATGGCTAAAGACTCTGTAAAAAAACGTATCGAAACTGGAATTTCATTTACAGAGTTTTCTTACCAATTACTACAAGGGTATGATTACTTACATCTTCATAAAAATTTCGATTGTAAAATTCAAATTGGAGGTTCCGACCAATGGGGAAATATTACTACTGGAACTGAGTTAATTCGTAGAAAAGGGGGAGGGGATGCTTTTGCATTTACGTGCCCTTTATTAACAAAAGCAGATGGAGGTAAATTTGGTAAAACGGAATCGGGGACGGTTTGGCTAGACCCAACTAAAACAACCCCCTATACATTTTACCAATTTTGGTTAAATGCTTCAGATGAAGATGCAAAAAAATTGGTTCGCTATTTTACACTACTTTCCAAAGAAGAAATTGAACGTATTGAAAAAGAACACGAAGATGCTCCACACTTGCGTGCTTTACAAAAAGTAATTGCAGAAGATGTAACTACAAGAGTTCATGGTAAGGAAGCGCTTGATGCAGCAATTATAGCAAGTAATATTCTTTTTGGAAAATCAACTTCGGAAGATTTAAGAAAATTAAACAACGACCAATTTTTAGAAGTCTTTGACGGAGTTCCCAAAGCAATCATTTCTGCTAACGAATACACGAATGGACTAACAATTATGGATGCTCTAGTAGCTAAATCCTCATTTTTACCAAGTAATGGAGAGGCAAAGCGCGAATTAAAAGCAAACGCAATTGCAGTCAATAAAGAAAAAGTAAGTGAGTCTTATGTTCTGACAAAGAGCGACTTAATTAACGATAAATTTGTTTTAATTGGAAAAGGAAAGAAAAATAATTATCTGTTAATCGTAGAAAATTAATTTTTTTTGATTTTTTTTCACTTAATCTATTGCATAAAAGAAAAATCAGTGTATCTTTGCACAGCTTTTAACGAAAGGCTTACACAATATAGAAAGTGAATCTAACTGTTTGTTAGAGCTTCTTAGAAGTAGAATATTGGTTTGGTAGTTCAGTTGGTTAGAATACATGCCTGTCACGCATGGGGTCGCGGGTTCGAGTCCCGTCGAGACCGCAAGAGTTAAAAGTTAAAGCCTTCTCATTTATGGGAAGGCTTT
>CANCJF010000145.1 GCA_947378245.1 Bacteroidota bacterium | reverse complement strand
GAGAAGGGTAGAAGCGGCCTCTTGATTTTGATTCAAAGTTTTCATTTTGATTTATTGCTAATTCCTCCAGTACATTTCCATTTTTAAGATTTAGGTACAGAACGGCTCCATTTTTAGAGTTATACATATCACATTCAGCAGCTTTGACTGTTTTATTAATGTTTGGGTTTGAATGATCGTGAATTACAATGTTTTTAAATCCGCCTTTCTTATTTTCCTCCACTTTTATAGCATAACCTTCAATTTCAGTAGAATATGTTCCTGGGGTTACGATTTTTGAAATTTTGGTTTCTTGAATATCATAAATCAGGGCACGCATTTTCAAATTAGCTACAGGAATGATGTAGTTTGAAAAGTAGAATGTTGCAAGGGCAATAAAAATAATAACAACAAATAACGGTTTTATAATTCGGAATAATGAAAGTCCAGCTGATTTTAATGCTGTTAACTCATTGTTTTCGGCTAAATTACCAAGCGTCATGATGGACGAAAGTAATATAGCAAGAGGAAGCGCTAAGGGGATTAGAGTTGCAGAGACATAGAAGATTAGTTCGAGTATCACTGTGAATTCTAACCCTTTTCCCATTAAATCATCTACATATTTCCAAAAGAATTGCATGATCAACATAAACATTGATATACAAAAGGTTATGAAAAACGGACCAATAAAGGAACGAATACTAAATAAATAGAGACGTTTCAAAGGGGGTGAGATTTTGGTTTAAGCTCCTAAATGACGTTTTAATTCTTGGATTTGGGAATCCCACAATTGTTTAGATTCTTTTAATTCATCTTCTTCAGAAAAGTCAATTACTCTTAACACCAATGATTTTGTTAGTGGGTCAATACTGAATTGAAATTCAAAAAATACATCATTACCTTCTTCTTCGTCTTCTAACCATTTAAATCGAACAAAAGCACCAGATTTTTTAGATTTTAATCGCGCTTTTTGTTCACTTTTATCCCAAATAAATGTGTAGATATCTTCCTTAATATTTACGTCATCAGCAAACCATTCAGCTAAACCTGCAGGAGTTGAAACACTGTTTTCAAGCACTTTTACGGATACTTTCAATAGATACTCTAATTCAAATTTTATTTTATCGCTCATATTTTTGGCTTAAATAATGATAATCAACACATTAATCAAATTTTTCAATAAATATGTTTTGTTAAAAATACTAAAAAATAAAGTAATATAAACGAATTAAAAAAATATTGATATATTTGCACTCAAATTAAAAATAACCAATACCCATGGCGGGTTAGCTCAGTTGGTTAGAGCGCAGGATTCATAACCCTGAGGTCACGAGTTCAACTCTCGTACCCGCTACTAAGAAACCCCTTGATTTTCAAGGGGTTTTTTATTTTATTTCCGTTTCGTTTTTGCAAAAATTAATTTGGAGTACAGTTTGGAGTACAGTTTTTTCCAAAAAGTTGATTTTTTTTAGCGAATTTTTGGGTTAAAAATCGCCTTGATTTTGCCTTCTTAAAATAATGGTATATGCAAGGGCACGACGTTGGGAATGTTTTATATACCCTTGCAGATAAGTTTTTCTTTGTAAAAGGACGAAAAGGAGAAAGGCTATATTACCTTTTCTAACTTTAGATAATTAAGAGTAAAGAAATTTAGGTTGTTTTACCGTTTTACTTCCAAATAGGTTCTTTATCCCAGTAATTCAAAAATCCTAATTTATATATTGAAATTGATGGATATCTACTAAATAAATCTAACATATCTTTTTGGATTCGATTATTCTTATCAATTATTTTACATTGATAAACTAGGCATGAAATAATTATGAACGGTTTTTTTAATTGAACCGGAGTAATCGGATTTTGAAACCAGATACCTATTGGATTTTTTATATTGAAAATAGGAGTTTTAACCATATTTTTACTCCAAAGTCTTGAATGATGAGCAATGATGTTTCGAACATACGTGATTGCCTCTAACCAAGAAGATAACTCAGAGTGAAAATTTAATCCCATTTCTTTTGAAATAGTTGATTTTTCAGGTAATTGGTGTTTTAAATTTTTGAATAATTTTGACAAAGTACCTAATGATGCTACTTCTAAAAATTTCCAGGCATCAGCATCTTGATTTGGGTATCTTTTTTTATGGTCTTGTACAAATATTTCTTGACTTCTATTGAATTCTTTTCGCAGTTCCGAAATGGTGTAATCGTAGACAGAAGTTTGCGTACCATCTTTTAATTTCAGAGGAACTTTTTCAAATAGTTTTTCATTTTTGTACCATAAACCACCATAAGCAAGAGATAAATGATATATCATTTTAGTTCTCAATGAAATCTCAATTAATTCGATAGCATTGAACAAAATTATTCTTAATTCTTTATCAAAATTGTACCTTTCGATAACATCTTCGAAATAAACATTGTTTTCGAATTGATGGTTAATTTTATCAACTTGTAAATCCCACCAATACCCTTTTAAGCGGTAATAACTAATATTCTTTAAATAACTTACTGCATCTATTTCGTTTTTGAATAACATACCTCTTGATTTTAGTAATGTTATTTGTTCACTTAAAGAATACGCAGGTTTATTTGGCATAGGTATAAAAAAAAATGACCCGAATGCAGATCTTACGGTATGCATAACGGGTACTGTTAGCGCAAATATATAACTCTTTTTTAAAAAGTGTTTCTAATCTGATGAATTTCTCGAAACAAATAATATATAAATTGTAACTTTTTTATTTCTAGTCTGTCGGAAATTTGCTTTCTACTGATCTTTAAATCTGATTCTATCAGTTTTAAAATTTCAATTTGAAGTCCAGATAATCTCGGAATCAAATTCTCAATCTGACCAACTGTTTGACAACTAGTCTGACCACCAATTTTTAAAATCAAACTAAGCAAATTAAATGAAATTATATCAAGTGCTATTAAAACTTTAATGGTAAGGAATTGAAATATATTTTTAATTTAAAAACGCTTATGAGAACGATTACATTTTTGATTTTATTGCTTATTAGCAATGGTTTATTTGCACAATTAGAAATACCGAAATATGAAGCTGATGATATCATTATTAGACATCGAGGATATACATTTTCCTATAATTCTAAATATAAACAAGCGAATTGGGTGGTATATTTTCTAATGAAAGATGAAGCCGTGAAACCTTTTCAATGTATGAGTTTTTAGCACCTGATCCTTTGATACCAGGAACATATTTTACAATTGATTATCAAAAATCAGGATATGGCAGAGAGTATTTACACCTGCTGTTTGTATGGGGTACTCGATGGAATCAATGGTGCAATCATTTTTTTATTCGAATATGTCTCCGTAAGTATCTCGCTTTAATCGTGGGGCTTGGAAAAAATTGGAAATGCAGTTGCGTAATTGGTCGATTACATATGATAGTTTGTACGTTGTAACAGGACCGATATTTGATTCTGATATGTCAACAATCGGACCTCATCGTGTTGCGGTGCAAAAAGCGTATTATAACGTATTACTAAAAAAACGAAATGGAACTTGGGGAAGGGATAGGATTTGTACTGCCGAATTCAAACGCAAAAGTTGATTTTAAAAAGTACGCAACATCATAAAGGAGATTAGTAGTTAATTCATCCATTCTTATTTACCCTATTTTATTTATTAAATTTATTAATCCCTGTTCTTTTATATTCTTTAAGTTCGAATATCATGTCATAAAAATGCTTTTTAAAACTTTCTCCAGTTTTAAATGTAAGTGGTAAATGAAATAACTCATGATTTGTTTGCCATTCCATTATTGACCATATTGCATAACCCCAAAGAAAATCACCATCTTCTAAATTTAATCTTTGAAAGCAAACTTCGATTCGATCTTCTGGCGAAGGGTGTGAATAGGAATTGGAAAATTTATTGTGTGAAAAGCTCAGACTGTTTAATGCAGTGATTAATGATAATTTTCCAGAAAATTCATCTTCGTATTTCAATGTTTGAAGTGCCCATTCAATTGCCACATTATCCGCATCAACTTCCATTTTTTTAATATTCTCGTGTGTCATAAGTTTAACTGGGACAAAGGGATGTTTTAAAAAAATATGTGCGAATTCATGCATCAGTATAAATCGAACACTTAAAATAAAAACAACATTTGTAACACAAATAAATCTATTCTCGTCTTTTCCGAAAAGTTCTGGATTGGGCATTAATTCTTTTTCCCATTGGCTAAATTCTTGAATCAATCCGAGGGCATATTTTCTTAATTCTCTTGCTTCAAAATTTTCTTCTATAGATACTTCTTTACCTCCCATCGGAGAGGTTACAATTATACTATATATATAAGCCCAAAGAAAGGACAGAAAAGTATCATGCAGAGTAATTTTCAGTCCATTTGTTCGTGGTCCTATAACTTTTAAGTTCTCCGTTAAGAATTCCAATTTAACATTTCCAATATTTTGATTTGGTTGTAATTGGTTTAGAGATTCTTTAATGGTTAAAAATTCAGATTCAATTAGGTTATACAATACTCTTATTGGCTGGTCGCCAGGTTGATTATCGATGTCGTTTGTATAATAGTTACATTTAATTATCTGTCCCACTGTTACTTTTATTTCTAGATTCACAATTGTTTCTTTATTGGGTAACCATAACGTTTTGGCGCTTATCGTAGTAGCGATTTCGAAGCATTTCAATGTCAACCAAGCAGAAACTTTTATTGAGGTATAAAGCTTGATTTAACCACTGAACCGCAACTTTTGGGTAGGTGCTTTTAGCGATAGTTTTTAATGTCTTTAGTATCAAACTACAATTCAGTTTCTGTAAATTCAATAGAAGCATCGTTAATATAATATCCATCTCTTGCGATTGCTGCCAATATTTCGTCTGCGGGTGGAGTTCCTATTCTTCCTTGGTCTCCTGGGTTAACATCAATGGTTTTCCAAAATGTCCAATTACCCCCTTGGCAGGAAGTAGAAGGCAAATTCGCACCTGTTCTGTCAGGTGTTACTCCAGTTTTCGTTTGACGATTTGAGCATCTAAAAATGTGTAAAGTCATATGATTATTTTATTAATTTAAATTTAAATTTCGGATTTTAAATCATTATATATTTTAGCTGTTTGTTTCAAACTTTCTTTTGTCAACCATATAGCTGAAACATTTATTTCATCAAATTGGAAGTCAACCCAAGTAATTATTTCGGTCTTTACTATATTGTTTGGAATTGGTAATTGGGTATTCGGGTCAATAGGAACTCCTTCAACACTCACTCCACTTCCAAATGTAACAGCTGAACCCCAAGTCACAGAACCTCCTCCTTGTCCAGTAACAGTAACATTTTTAGTTTCTGTTCTTGTTTGTGCAACAAGTCTTTCGTGTTTATTTTCATTGTTGAGTTTATTGAAAAATGTTAACCATTTGTTTTCGATTTTTTTGAAGGGTTGTAGATTTTCTAAAATGTCATAAACAGTTTTATTATTTGTAACCAAATCTGGATATGATTTAGTCATTTCTGCTGTAAATGCATTTAGGTCTGCACGAATTGGAAAATACAGTTTGTTTTTCGGATTTGCGTTAGGGCAGTATTTGTCAACTATGTCGTGAGCAATATAGTCTAGTATTGAACGCAGGTTGCTAAAATAATCCTTAATGTCAATACGCAGGTCTGATGATACAGTTTTGCTGTGAAGTGAATTGTCATATTCGCTACTAATTTTTTGTAGTGTAGTTTGAGCCCTTTTTAAGAGTGCTTCGATGTCCGTTTTTCTGCTCATTTTTTTTTGGCGTTATAGTTTTGTGGGTCGTCTGTTAAAATTAACGCTAACTTATTATAATCCTCATAAATTGTCTGTAAGACAACAATAAAGTTTCGCTAAGCGTTATAAATGAATATTAATTCTAAAAATAATCTTAATACACCATCCAAAATCCTCCTACCTATAAAATCAGGTAGGTTAATCAGTTAAAAAAAGTTAGTATTACGGTTCTTAATTGAATTAACACTTGTTTCTGGGTTGCTTTTGAAATATTTCGTTAACTTTTTCAATACTAATCAATCAAAGTACAATTTGATTTTATAATATTAGAACTTCTAAGTATTGGTGGCTACAGTGTAGTTCCAACTTTTGACTTAGGTGATGTAATTTCTGGCGGTAGGACAACAACCAAAAAAACCACCTAAATAACTACTAACCTCCGTCTTAACTAGAAGTCTTTTGATAAAGAGCTTTTCAACCTATCCTGTTTCATAAGTAAATACTTCTTAAAAGTATCTACCTATTAACACCAAACCCCACTTAAATTTCTTCGAGTGGGGTTAGGTGTTATTGGATTTTCAAAATAACTATACGGTTTCGTTAGTAACAGGGAGGATATCTTTCCACTTGTCAAAGTTCCATTTTTGAAGAACGGTTTCAAAAGTTGATTCATTAATGAAATCATCAAAAAATTTAAAATGTCTGACCTCGTAAAAGGGGGTTGAATCGTAATTAATTCTACCAATGATGGCTTTTGGAGAAATGTGGCCATTTTTAACACCATAACCAATACTTATTATTTCGTTAGCAAGATCTATTTTGTCAAACATTTTGTCTGTGTACGCTTGATCTGTATCGTTTTTAAAATGGTTATACTCAGATTTTTTTAATAAATGGTTTAGAATAAATAAATAATCTTCTTCCGATAGTATGCTTGGACCATAAACAGAAAAAAGTTTGTCTGAATCTTTGCAATCAAAAATAGCTACTTTATCTAGTGGACAGTCTGTATTGCTTGCAGTGAAAATGTTTTCATCGATTGCATCAGTAATTTCTTTTACTTTTACATTCAATTTATTTAAATAATCATCGGTAATCAAACGGTCTTTTAGTGAATTTTTAAATTTTGTAAAATGATGTGGGAAAAATTCATCTATAAATTGTTTTTGCGTCCAGTTATAGTTGAAAATAATGTATTTAAAAGGACAAAACCCTATAAAATTGATCAAATCCTCTAGTTTTAATTCAAATTTTTTATCATCGGATTCAAAAGATATAATTATTCCTGTTTCATCATATTTTTCAATGAATTCGTGGATGTCTTTATGAGACAAAATTACATGTCTTGCAATAAATTCATTTAAACTATTTCTAGTAACTAATTTATGAACTCTTAATTCTTCCATTAGATACTTCATTTCAA
>CANCJF010000144.1 GCA_947378245.1 Bacteroidota bacterium | reverse complement strand
AATGCAAATGTACAAAACACTAAATATACAAAACGCGCTAGCAACTAAACTTGAACTAGGCTGTTCTATACAAGAACATAGCATCAAAAAATATTAAAACCCAGAATTGTATGGTGCGACAGTTATTTTACATACAGACCACGCTGCGAAAAAATTATTGCCTTGGATCGATGGTTTATTAGATGCTTCCGAAAAGTTTTATGCTGAAACAGGAAAATCCTTGTATTCTTCACATATGATTGACCTTTCTGAGGAGCCAATCGCTGAAAACATCGAAATCTGTAAAGAGTATTTAGCACGTATGTCTAAAATCGGTATGACCTTAGAAATAGAATTAGGGATTACAGGTGGTGAAGAAGATGGTGTGGATAATTCAGACGTAGATAGTTCTAAATTGTATACTCAGCCAGATGAGGTTGCTTTTGCATACGAAGAATTGATGAAAGTGAGTCCTCGTTTTACCATTGCTGCTGCTTTTGGAAATGTTCATGGGGTATACAAACCAGGAAACGTAAAATTGACTCCGAAAATCTTGAAAAATTCTCAAGAATTCGTGCAACAAAAATTCAATACAAGTCATAACCCAGTAGATTTCGTATTCCACGGTGGTTCCGGTTCTACAGTGGAAGAAATTCGTGAAGCAATCGGTTACGGTGTAATCAAAATGAACATCGATACCGATTTACAATTTGCTTATACTGAAGGAACTCTAAATTACGTGTTGAAATACCAAGATTACTTGAAAACACAAATTGGTAACCCTGAAGGAGAAGAACTTCCAAACAAAAAATACTACGATCCAAGAAAATGGGTACGTGAAAGTGAATTGACGTTCATTAAGCGTTTGACACAATCATTTGAAGATTTAAATAATGTAAACACATTAGGATAATATAAGACTATGAGTTGGTTTAAAAGAAATAAAGAAGGAATTACAACGACAACTTCGGAGAAAAAAGAAACTCCTGAAGGATTATGGCATAAATGTCCAAATTGTAAAACGGTTTTCACACAAGCAGATTTTATTAAAACAAATTACGTGTGTGATCGTTGTTCATACCACGAAAGAATTGGTTCGGAAGAATATTTCCACATCTTATTTGATAAAGGGGAGTACACAGAAATTGATGCGAATTTGACTTCAGGTGATCCATTAAATTTCGAGGATACTAAGAAATACACGGATCGTATTGCTGCATCTCAAAAAAGCACTGGTTTAACTGATGCTGTACGTACAGGTTACGGAAAAGTAGAAGGGTTAGATTTAGTAATTTGTTGTATGGATTTCGCGTTTGTTGGTGGTTCGTTAGGTTCTGTTATGGGAGAGAAAATGGCACGTGGAATTGATAAAGCAATTGAATTGAAAGCGGCTTTTATGATTATCTCTAAGTCTGGAGGTGCTCGTATGATGGAAGCCGGTTATTCCTTGATGCAAATGGCAAAAGTGAGTGGTAAGTTAGGGCAATTGTCTGATCATAAATTACCTTACATCTCTTTTTTGACAGACCCGACAACGGGTGGTGTAACTGCATCTTTTGCGATGTTAGGAGATATTAATATCGCAGAACCGAAAGCGTTAATCGGTTTCGCAGGACCACGTGTAGTAAAAGAAACTATTGGTCGCGACTTACCTGAAGGTTTCCAAACTTCTGAGTTCGTTTTAGAGCATGGATTCTTAGATTATATTGTAGAACGTTCTGAATTAAAAAAAACAGTAGCGCTTTCGTTACGTTTGTTTAAAAATTAAGACAAATAGTTAATATTGAGAGGTCATTCCAAAAGGATGACCTCTTTTTTTATGCCTAACTTCGTGCTTATTTTGTTACAATGAAAGTGATAGTTAGGAAAGATCAAAAGGTGACAACGTGGAGTGGTGGTACTACAACGGAGTTATTTATCTATCCTGAAGGAGCAGATGTTGCATTAAAAAACTTTGATTTTCGCATTAGTACGGCTAATGTTCTCGTGGAGAATAGCGAATTTACTTTCTTTCCTGGTTACCATCGTAAATTAGCGATTCTAGAAGGAAAGTTAAAAGTGAAGCATGATGAGGGGGATTGGTTTGTTGTAAATGAGAATGAACAAATTGATTTTGAAGGAGATTGGAAAACGGTCAGTGAGGGGAGGGTGGTTGATTTTAATGTTATTTACAACATGAATTACAAGGTGGAGGTGGATTTCGTGGTAGATATACACGATAGGGTTTTAACGGGGGAATATGAGGTTCTGGCGTATTATTGTGTGAAAGGAGGTGGGGTGATTAATACTGTTGCGTTTGAAGAAGGCAGTTTTATTCAGGTGAATAATCCAATTATAAGTTGTGATATGTTGGAAAATTGCCTGTTTGTTCAAATGTGTATAAGTAAAATATAACTATAGTTATAGTTGTTTTAAATTTTTGTTTAAACTATTGTTTTTTATATTTTTAATTTATTTTATATGAAGTTTAAGTTTATTTATTTTGTATCTATTATTGGGTTATTAATAGCTTCGTGTGGAACGACGCATTATGAGTCGGCTGCAGTGGAGGTTGATCAGTCGTATCAAGCAGCTGGATCTGTTCGTTTTTCGGTGGATTTAATTAAAGAGAATGGTCGTGTTAAAAAGATTAAAACGAATTCGAATGGAATGAAGTGGTCGAATATTCAATTTTCTGGAGAAAATGTGATTAGTGTGAATCGTGGGAATTTGAAATATGGAATGGCGAACTTAACGAAAGATAACCATACGATTAAAGTGAGGATGTCGAGTGAGAAGTATGGTTTTCAAAAAGAATTTTCCGTAAAAGTTCCGTATGTAGTAGGTATTAAAGCTCGTACAAAAACGATTGAATTGAATAATCCAATGGAAATTGATTATGATTTAGTGTTAAATACCGGTGAGATTATCCCAAAAGATACACGTCACTTGCCAAACGAATTGTTTGAGAATCACTCAGAAAGTATGGTTCAGTTTGTGGATGGAAAATTGAAAGTGGATAGTTACATTCCATTAATTAATAAAAAAATTGATGTGTGTTTTATTCATAAGTTGACTCGAGACACCTTGTGGAATAGTAAGTTAGATATTTATTATCCGAATGAGATTAAGTTGAGTCACGCTGGACAAAATGGACAAAATGGTCAGAGTGGTTCTTATGGATCTCAGCCTTCTCAATCTGGTTCCAATGGTGCGAACGGAGCAAATGGAGGGAACGGTTCCGATATCTCTGTGTATTTACAATATTATGGAGTGGAAGGGAATGATTTTGTGATTGCTACCATTGAGGATAATGGGGTGCAACGTCGCGTTTTTATCCCTAAAAGAACTGGTAAAATATACATTGATGTTCGAGGAGGAAATGGTGGTAATGGTGGTAATGGTGGCGATGGAAAAGATGCCGCATACCCTGTTACAACAACAGTGAATGGTAAGACTACAACGACAACTCCCTCCGTTTATGGTGGAGATGCTGGGAACGGCGGAGATGCCGGTCATGGTGGTCGTGGTGGCAATGTATATGTCTATATGGATGATCGCTTGACTGATTTTAGAAATAACATTCAGATTGATGTGCAAGGCGGTACTTCGGGTACGTCAGGTCGATCCGGAAATGCTGGTAGAGGGATGAATGCGAAAGGACAATTAGGTGGGTTATTTAATTACAATAATGGTAAGTCTGGTTCACAAGGACGTTACGGACAGATTGGTCAGAATGGAAAAATAGAAGGACCAATCCTGTTGAAAAAAGAAGAGATGGTAAAACGTTTTACCTTCTTAAATAAGGTAGATTAAGCATGACTAGAGAGGAGATAATAACTGCATTTGATGGTTTAGGTAACGTTATGTTATCTATTGCAAATCAAAAAGAATGGACAGGTTATGCATTGGGGGTGACTAGTGAAGAATATGAGAAATTACAAGCCTTAGTAAAGCGACAATTTTATTTGAATGGTTGGTTTACGGAAGAGGCGGTTTTACATGTTTTCAAAGGTTGGGGAGAGCAATTAACGAAAGAAAATTTAGTTCAATTTACAAAGGATTACGCATTTGCTGCATCTCCTAAAAAAGTAGGGGTAATTATGGCTGGAAACATTCCTTTGGTAGGTTTTCACGATTTTTTGTGTGTTTTGTTGTCGGGTAATTCCATTGTGATAAAGTTGAGTTCGGAAGATAAAACCTTGTTGCCGGCTTTGGTTGCTGTTTTACAAAACTTTTTACCTGAAATTTCGAATCGAATTACGATTTCGGAAGCGAAATTAGGAGAGGTTGATGCAATTATTGCAACGGGTAGTGGGAATTCCATGCGCTATTTTGAGAGTTATTTCGGTCATTTGCCGCATGTGTTTCGTAAAAATCGAACTTCCGTAGCTGTATTGACGGGAGAAGAATCAAAAAAAGAATTAGAAGCGTTAGGTTCGGATATTTTTACTCATTTTGGATTAGGATGTCGCAATGTATCACATTTACTTATTTCTAAAGATTTTGAGTTGAATCGTTTTTTTGAAGCGATTATTCCTAGTGCGGATGTCGTGAATGTGCATAAATACGCAAACAATTACGATTACAATAAAGCGATTTACTTGATGAATTTAGAGCAGATTTTAGATAATGGATTTGTTTTACTCAAAGAATCGGAAGAGTTGTTTTCGCCATTAGCAATGTTGTTTTACCATCGTTATGAAGTTGTTTCGGAAGTGGATAGCTATTTAGAAAAACATAAAGAAGATGTACAAGCAGTCGTAGGACATAATTTCTTACCGTTTGGTTCTGCACAGTGTCCAGGTCTTAGTGATTTTGCTGATGGATTGGATACGATGTCATGGTTGGATAGTTTTTAGTTTCTAAAAGAAAAGATATTTCTATCATAATGCTTAAATTCGCGTAGCATTAGAATAAAAAGCATATGAAAGTATCTTATAACTGGTTGAAAGACTACATAAAAACAGATCTTACACCAACGCAAATCAGTGAAATTTTGACTGAAACTGGTCTGGAAGTGGATGGAATTGAGAAGATTGAAGGAATAAAAGGTGGGTTAGAAGGTGTTTTTGTTGGGGAAGTACTTTCGTGTGAAAAACATCCAGATGCTGATAAGTTAAAAGTGACGACAGTTAGTGTTGGAGGTGAACAGTTGCAAATCGTTTGCGGTGCTCCAAATGTGGCTATTGGACAAAAAGTGATTTGTGCGACTGTTGGTGCGGTATTATATCCGACTCCAGAGGAAGCGTTTAAAATAAAAGCGTCAAAAATTCGTGGGGTAGAGTCCTTAGGGATGTTGTGTGCGGAGGATGAACTTGGATTGGGTAAATCACACGACGGAATTTTAGTATTACCTGAAGATACAAAAGTAGGTACACCTGCTGCGACGTATTTCGAATTAGAAGAAGATTATCAAATAGAAATTGGATTGACACCAAACAGGGCAGATGCCATGGGACATATTGGTGTTGCACGTGATTTAGTAGCATACTTGAATGTGCATCGTGCTGCTGGTTTGACCTTAGAATTGCCGAAAGTATCTGGTTTGAAAGCTGTAACGAACGATGTTCCTGTTGCGGTTGAAGTGATAGAAAAAGAAGTTTGTCCTAAATATTTAGGTGTAAGCTTGAAGAATGTAGCAGTAAAACCTTCTCCTGCTTGGTTGCAAAAAAGATTGCGTGCAGTTGGATTGAGTCCAATTAATTCAGTTGTGGATTGTACGAATTATGTGATGCGTGAACTTGGAACGCCTTTACATGCGTTTGATGCTGCGAAATTAAATGGAAAGGTACAGGTGAAGTTTGCAAAGGCAGGCGATAAATTTGTGACATTGGATGGGATAGAACGTACCTTACATGAAGATGATTTAATGATTTGTAATGCGTCGGATTATTTAGCAATTGCAGGTGTTTTTGGAGGGTTGGAATCAGGGATTTCAGATACGACAACAAATATTTTTATTGAATCTGCATATTTTAATCCGGTTTCAGTGCGTAAAACAGCGAAACGTCATGGGTTGAATACCGATGCAAGTTTCCGCTATGAGCGTGGAGTAGATCCGCACTTTACTCAATATGCTTTAGAGCGTGTTGTTTCTTTGATTCAAGAAGTGTGTGGTGGTGAGTTAGCAATGGAACCTGTTGCTGTGGTTTCGAATGATTTTCCAGCAACTCAGATTGATTTCAATGTTGCGCGTTGCAATGCGTTGATTGGAACAGAAATTCCAGAAGCTACCATTGAATTGATTTTAAATAACCTAGATATTCACGTAGTTTCAAAAAATGAAAGTATTTGGAAATTAGCACTTCCTGCTTATCGTGTAGATGTATTACGTGAAGTGGATGTGATTGAAGAGGTATTGCGTATCTACGGATTTAACAATGTTCCACTTCCTGAAAAATTAAATACTACGATTACCTTACGTACAAAACCTGACTTAGAAAAAGTACAGGCTTCTTTGTCTGAATTTTTAGTTGGTTTTGGTTGTAATGAAATGATGAACAATTCATTAACTTCTTCTATTTATAGTAAAAATTTCGGTAATGAAGCGTTCAGTGAAGCACACAATGTGGCGATGTTAAACCCATTGAGTCAGGAGTTAGATGTAATGCGTCAGACTTTAATTTATAGTGTGTTGGAAGTGGTTGCACACAATCAGAACAGACAAAATGCGGATGTGCGTTTGTTTGAATTTGGAAAGACGTATCAAAAAGTTGGAGAAACATACAACGAAAATAAACGTTTGTTAGTAGCTATTTCAGGTAGAAAAGAAGTTGAACAATGGAATAATCCAGCTACGAAAACTTCTTTTTACACAATCAAAGGATTGGTTGCGGGAATTGTACAGCGTTTAGGGTTGGATTCATTTTTGTCGGAAGATGTGTTGGAAAACAGCTTGTTGACAGACGGACTTTCCTTGTTTGTTTTGAAAAAGAAAGTAGGAGAAATTGGGTGGGTGTCGCAAAAAGTGCGTAAGTATTTTGGAATCAAACAAGAAGTGTATATCGCTGATTTGGATTGGGATGCATTGACAGAACAATTGAAATTGGTGAAAGTGGTTTACAAAGAATTACCTAAAACCTTTGAGGTTCGTCGCGATTTCTCTTTCTTATTGAATGAAAGTGTACGTTTTAAAGACATTGAAAAGATTTCTTTAGGCGTTGACCGTAAAATATTGAAAAAAGTCAGTTTGTTTGATGTGTACGAAGGCAAGAATTTGGAGGAAGGTAAAAAATCATATGCGGTTTCATACCATTTCCAAGATGCAGAGAAAACATTGAAAGACGAGCAAGTAGATGGAG
>CANCJF010000143.1 GCA_947378245.1 Bacteroidota bacterium | reverse complement strand
GTTTTCGAAATACTCATGTTAAATAGAGAGGATTTTACGATTCCTCAAACCCATCATACAAAGCAAAGAATCACAAGTCAGGAGGAGAATTTTAAGATGCTTTTGACTATCATACAAAGACGGAAAGATATTTGAGCTAAACTCTAATCCTTGGAAAGAAGTTGAGGTATAAGATGTATAAAACACACCTAAATAAGAAGTGATTGTAAGTTCTAATAACTCTATATTAGTGATTTAGGGTAAGTATAGATATTATATGAAAATGTAACTGCATCATTTAGGCATTATCATAGGAGATACTACAACAGATGAGTTAAGAAAGAGAAAGTAATTTCTAAAATAATTAGGTTTGTATGTATTATGTACAGAATCTTACTTTAACTTATTAGATACGGTGGAGTTTAGGTTTTGTATTGGGAAGTAACCATCACTCCCCACCATTCACTTCCCTCATCACCTCCGAAAAAAGTTCCACTGATTTAATACGATCTTTCACGTCAAACACATGTGTAGCAACAATCAATTCATCCAAATCTGAATATTAAAATATTCCATTAAAAAATTATTTCTGAATGTTCTTGAAACATTAAAATCCAAACCACTAAAATATTTAAATTTTAATCGTAAATTAGATTAATAAATAATCAAATTGCAATTAATTTAATTAAATATGGCCATGAATAAATCGAATAAAGTAAACGTTCAAGGGATTGAAATTACCATTTTGAATGAAAATTCTGGAGAATTCATCTCTTTGACAGATATGCTAAAAGCAAAAGATGGTGATTTTTTTATTTCTGATTGGTTGCGTAATAGAAATACCGTTGAATTTTTGGGTGTTTGGGAAACTGTCAACAACCCTAATTTTAATTATGGCGAATTCGCCACAATTAGAAGTCATGCTGGTTTGAATAGTTATAAAATGCTACAATACAACAATTAGAAGTGCTATCGAATTTAGAAAGTATAAATGCAATGTTGATAGCGCAATCAATACCACAGAATGAACGATTGATTCAATTAATTAATAATCAGAAACCTACATTTAATTCCCTCATCACCTCCGAAAAAAGCTCCACTGATTTAATACGGTCTTTCACGTCAAATACATGTGTAGCAACAATTAATTCATCGACTCCTGTCTGTTCAATAATCGTTTTTACTTTCTTTTTTACTGTTTCTTTGCTACCGATAAACGCATATTTTGACATGTGTTGTACTGCCGGTTGTTGGAGGATGCTTCGAAATTCGTTTGTTATTTTAAACGGAGGTTCTAATGGACTTCTGTCTCCTGTTAAAATCCCAATCACTCTAGAATAATAAGAGCTTGAAAGAAATTCTGCTTCTTCGTCGGTATCAGCGATAATGATGGAAATTCCTGCTATGGTGTAAGGTTGAGCTAAGGTAGTTGAAGGTTGAAATTGTGTTTTATAAATTTTAAGAGCATCCAATAATTGTGCACTCGAAAAATGACTTGCAAAAGCGTAAGGCAATCCTTTTTCAGCAGCTAAATAGGCACTTGTTGTACTTGAACCAAGTATGTAAAGCGGTACATTCACTCCTTCTGCCACGTTTGCACGAACAGATTGGTGTTTATTGTCCACCGAAAAGTAATCTTGAATTTTTTGAACTTCAGAAGGAAAATGCATCGCCGCTTCGTAAAAATCAGAACGAATGGCACTTGCAGTAGCTTGATCTGTTCCAGGTGCTCTTCCCAAGCCTAAATCGATCCGGTTTTCATAAAGCGTGCCTAAGGTGCCAAATTGTTCGGCAATGATAAGTGGAGAATGATTTGGTAACATAATTCCACCCGAACCTACCCGAATGTGTTGTGTTTCCTCCGCAATTTTCCCGATTAAAATAGAAGTAGCACTACTTCCGATAGCATCCATATTATGGTGTTCGGCCAACCAATATCTTTTGTAGCCAGTACGTTCAGCAAGTTTCACTATTACCACGGAATCATCAAAGGTTTGACGAAACGATTTCCCTTGTGAAACAACTGCAAGGTCAAGAATGGAATAAGCAATTTCTTTTTTTACCATAATTCAGAACTATCTACGTGCAAAAGTAATAGAATAAAAATGCAAGGGTGAAATAAATTGACGCAAAACAAAATCATGGATTGAAAATTCATTCCTAGAACTTGGTGTAACTTTTCCGGAAGTTAAAAAACAATAATTAATTACCATGGTAAATAAATTTTACTATCTTTGAAATATAAAATAACAAGGTGCTTTAAAAAGCAGATTTTTTGAGGCAAACAAAATATTTAATCCGCAGTTTACAATTGTAAATGAGGAGAGAAAGCTTTGCTTTCGAAGACCAAACGGTAGTGCAGGGAATAAAAGTATTTAGTTGAACGAAAAAAAAGCAATTTTTTAAGCACCGCAAAACAAAGAAATATGTCAACATTAGTAAAAACAACATGGGCAATCGACCCAACGCACTCTGAAGTAGAGTTCAAAATCAAACATTTAGTCATTTCTACAGTGAAAGGAATTTTCAAAGAATTTACAGGTTCTGTAGAGGTTGACGGGGAAGATTTCACAACAGCGGATTTCCATTTTGAAGCAAACGTAGATTCTATCTTTACAAACCAAGCAGATAGAGATGGGCACTTAAAATCTGCTGATTTCTTTGATGTTGCTAACTTCCCAAAAATTACGTTCAACTCATCAGCTGTAACTAAAAAATCGGATGATACCTATACAATCACAGGGGATTTAACAGTAAGAGATGTAACTAAATCAATTCAATTAACTGCTGAATTCGGTGGTGTAGCAACAGATCCTTATGGAAATGTAAAAGCTGGATTCGAAATTACTGGAGCAATCAACCGTAAAGAGTTTGGCTTAACTTTCCACGCGGTTACCGAAGCTGGTAACATCGTTTTAGGTGAAGACATCAAATTAAACATCAACTTACAATTTGCTAAACAAGCATAGTTAGATTAAGAGTTAATACAATGAAGGGTGTCCGTTAATCATGACACCCTTTTTTTTCATAATATTTTTTAATTGATATTTTGAAAAAAACACCCTATTTTTGTTAGTATGGAAATTTCAAGAAATGATATAAACTTCTTAGTAAACCTTTCAAATTCTGACTCTTTAGTAGGCGTAAATCAAATACCTCTAAACTTGAAAAGTGAATTTGAAATATATTTCTTTGGTAAAACTTTGGTTTCTAAGAATAACAACATTTTTGCATATCCACATGATATAAAAAACTGGGTTGATACTTTATTTTATAAATTTCAAGCATAAATGCTTCCTGATCATCTAGAAAATTTTAATTCAATACTAAACGTATTTAAGGAAAAATTTCCAGTTCAATCTTGGCCACCTGAATTTCGTAATTCATTAATTAATGATTATTCCTTTTTTTCAGCGAGAATTGAAGATTCAAAATTACAATATGGTGATACTATCCGATTTTTGAATGCAGAAACAATTAGAAGTGTTAACCTACCATCTTTACTAGGGATCTCAGAACATCAAAAAACATTGTCAAGTTTATTAAACAACTTAGACGAATTTGATATATCAGAATTAACCATAAAGAATATACATAAAAGTTTAATGAACAGTAAGTTCGCTTGGGATGGAGAATATAAAGCTGAACTTGTAGGACAATATAGAAATTTCCCAACGGTAGGCTCAAGATTGCCATTTTTTGAAAATAAACAGTATGCTCCACATTATAATTTAAAAATAATTATGGCTTCATATATTGATCTGTTTAAGGCTAGATTTAATGATATAGATAATTTACAAGCTGAGAAGCATATTATTACACGTATTGCTTATTTTCACAATAAATTCTTAAACGAAATTCACCCTTTTGCAGATGGAAATGGAAGGGTATGCAGAATAATTATAGGAGCTATTTTAATGAAAAACAATTGTCCTCCTATTTTCCCAAAGATTTTAGACCAGAAAAGTCAACTTGAATATATTTCAACCATCATTGAATGTGAAAAAATGAACTCCGATAATCCTTTAATTATCTACTTAGCAAAGGGGATGTCAGAATATATGACAGAAAAAATTAAATCATTTTAATGCACCTAATCTCTAAAAAGAAACTCATCTATCCAATCTCGGATGCACTTCGTAAATACCTGCGTCAATACGGTCGTGATGTAAAAACATCGTTGAAATATTCTGAATTGATGGGATACGAAAATTTTATCAATGTATACGACCGAGATGGCAATAATACCTATTGGATAACAGTAATATATAATCATTCCCAAGCGGATGAAATCAACGAAAAACTAAAACACGTATATGCGATTTTGAAAGCGGCAGGAGATGTTTCTGTAATCAATCACTTATACATCGATCGTATCGATTTTTGTCTCTATGCCAACACCGGACCTTTCCGCGTTAGGGTTGTAAATCGCTTAAATGACAATTTCGATTATTTCTATGTAAAAAAAGCGGATGCTTCTCGTATCTATGGCTTGGAATTAGAACACCTACTTTCACCGAATCACATCAGTTATTTCGTGAACGACGAAACCTTGATTGAAGAACACATCATTGGAATACCAGCAGATCAATTCCTCACAAAAAACAATACCGTTCACCAAAATTTTGAGGAAACTCGTCTAGCAAAAGAGTTTGTAAAGTTCAATGAACGTTGTTTTGTCCGTTTATTGGGTGACATGCACTCGAGTAATTTTGTAATCGATGTTACTCCCGACTTTGAATCCACACATTACCGTATGCGATCCATCGATTTTGACCAACAATCTTTTGAAAAAAGAAAAGCGGTATATCTACCCCAATTTTTCAAACAAAACCTGCCTTTCGTAGATCTTGTAAGTAAACACCTAACCCCTGAATCCATACAGCAATACCAACGTGAGGAACGCTCCTTGATATTTAATCGCATCCGAAATTCACGCTATCAAATCCGCGATATCGTTCACGTAATGTCGAAAGACACCATTGCTCCTCAAGAAAATATAGATCAACTAAAACAAGAATTAGCTTTACATTATAAAAATAACGAGTTTTTGAAGTGTAAATCCATGGGGGAAATTGTGCGAATTAGTTTGAAAATTCTGATAAAAGGGAAATAAAATTCCCTACATTTGCACCAAAATTGTACAGGTGGATACGACAATAACTGATAAAATAAAACCAGAAAGTAAACTAAAATCCTATTTGGTTTTTACAAAATTTCGTCTTTCAGCTTTAGTAGTAGTTTCCGCATTATCAGGTTATTTATTTGTTGTTTTTCGTGATGGCACACCGGTTAACGGAACCATTATTTGGTTGTTAATGGTAGGTGGATCTTTAGTTACAGCCGCTTCAAACGGTTCCAACCAAATCTGGGAAAAAGACATCGACATCCTCATGAAACGTACGCATGGTCGGCCACTTCCACAAGGTAAAATGTCGGTTAAAGAGGCGTATATTGTTGTGTTATTTTGCCTGATATTAGGAACTTACTTGTTATACCGTATAAATTTTTTATGTGCACTTTTAGCATTCGGCGCATACATTACCTATGTTTTTGTCTATACTCCTATGAAACGTGTTTCCACATGGGCAGTGTTTGTAGGTGCATTTCCAGGTGCAATTCCTCCAATGTTAGGTGCTATTGCACATACGAATGCGTTTGGGATGGAACCAGGGGTTCTTTTCTTTATCCAATTTGTATGGCAATTCCCTCATTTTTGGGCAATTGCATGGGTGTGTTATGATGATTACAAAGCAGGAGGTTTCTCACTTCTTCCATCAAAATTTGGAAAATCTAAAAACTCTGCCTTTCAAATTACTATGTATTCACTATTCCTTATTCCTTTTACTTTACTACCTTGGGTACTTGGTTGGGCAGGGACAACAACCTTAGTAGTTGGAACTATTTTAGGAGCCTGGTTCTTCTGGTACTCCTACCGTTTATTATTAAGTTGTGACGACAAAGACGCACGTAAATTGATGTTTGCGTCGTTTTTCTACTTACCACTCGTACAATTTTTGTATGTTTTTGATTATTTACCTATAAAAAAATAGTTGCTATGCGCAGAGATTACAGTGATGAATTGAGTCCCGAAGTAAGGGAGAAAATGAAGAAAAATCTAGTATACATCGCTATTTTTAGTGTAGTGATGATTTTCGCAGGTTTTACCTCTGCCTATATCGTTTCGATGGGGGATACCTTTTGGGTAAAATACTCACTTCCGAAAGGCTTTTGGATGAGTACAGTTGTGATTATTTTAAGTAGTATTTTTTATCAACTTGCATTAAAAAATGCGCAAAAAGAAAAAGTATCTGCAGCACGTTTGTTGATGCTATTAACCTTAGTGTTTGGAATTGGATTTTCCGTTTTTCAATTTATTGGTTACAAACAACTAATAAATGATGGTGCAGCAGGAGTAAGTCCAATTTTTGTGGTAGATGGTCGATATGGTGATTACTTCGAAATTAATTATCAAGGAAAAGCTATTGATGTAAACGGGAATGATTATTTATTATCTGGTAAAAAAATGTCAGAATCACAATACGCTGCTTTACAAAGTTTTGTGAAACCTTTTGAAACATCCGCTGACTTAAAAGGATATACTATTACTGCATTAAATCCTAATTTTGAGTTGTTCTATCAAAAAGAAAAAGTAACGGTTCAAGGGGGGAAATTAGTAACCGCAAAAGGGTTGATCCTACAATATACCGATATGCGTCGTTTACAAAGCCTTGCTTGGAACATTCGTGATCATCGTGGCGATTTCTTCCATAAAGGAATTTTAGGAAAAGATTTTCATGTATTCTATAAAGGAAAAGAATTACAGTATAAAAATCGTGAGTTAATGCTTGGGAAGAGAAGATTATCTCCACCATTGCAGTTGAAAGCAAACCAAACGAGAGATATCGCAACTTCCTATTTATATATCATAACGATTCTACATTTACTTCATATTTTAGGAACAACCATTTATCTAATTAAAATGGTGGTAAAAAGTTTAAAAGCAAGAGCTTGGAGTGGTGTTAAAGGAGAAGAAGTTCAAGAAAAAGCGAAAAAAACATACGAAAAATATGTGTTAAGCTTACGATTGGGTGCAATATTTTGGCACTTTCTCGGTATCCTTTGGATTTATTTACTTATTTTTCTTCTTTATATTCATTAAAAATAAGTGGTAAATCATACTTTTATTATTTTTATTCCTTAAACTTGCAAAAAAAATTATAGAATGTCAAATCACAACGAAACTCAAAATGATTCTGCTACCGCTTGGGGTGGTAAGGTTTCTCCTTTTAGTACTAGTTACGGAAAATTAATGATGTG
>CANCJF010000142.1 GCA_947378245.1 Bacteroidota bacterium | reverse complement strand
GATAGTACGGAATAATATTTTAATCGGTTTAATTCAAACAGGCATAAACTTTCCAAAATCATAAAGCCTTGCTCAAAGAAACTACTCAATTAAATTAAAGAAGTATAATCTCTTGATTATTTCAACATAATTATTTTGATCAAATTACTGATTTTTTAAAATCAATTAAATACTGAACATTAGTATCATATTCACTTTTATCTCTCCATAAAATCTTAATCGACTGAATTACACGACTAAACTCGGATTTTAATTTATTTTTCGGTAGTATAAAAGGTGATTTAATGATATATAAGAAATAATGTATGATCTCACGTAACCAGAAAAATGACTTAACACTGGTTAGTTGATTTGAAAATATTCGATGGTGTAAATTCGTATATGGTCCATTGATTCCATGATAATTTAATAATTGCTTCAAGTACTCTTCCGTCAATCGATGAGGAGTAATATGATGATTAAAAACAAGGTCTTCTACATACCAAACATCATAACCAGCAAATTTAAAGGCCCAACATAATTCACTATCATCACCACAACCTAACTTCCCAATTTCTCTTGATTTCATAAGGTATTTAAATCCTGCGCTTGAAATAGTTTTATAAACTGAGTTGCGATGCCACATCCCCGCTCCATACACTACATTACGTTTTGGATAAACATTTCCAGTTTGATCTGCTTGTGGTGCACAACCATAATAATAAGCATATTTCTCAAACCATGATGGAAGCGAAATTTCTGAAACTATTCTTCCTTGTCCACCTATAACACCTATTGTAGGATTATTTAAAAAATAACCTACTCCTACCTCTAAATAATTGGAATGAAATGAATTATCATCATCACATGTTATCACGAAATCACCAATAGCTAAATCCATCCCCGTTTTACGAGCTAATGTGAGATTATTGAATTCTAATTTAACAATTTTACAGGTAAATTTATCCCCCAACTCACGCCAAGTTTTTTCTACAAACGACGACGTGTCATCCTCAGATGCATTATCAATAACAATCAATTCAACAAATTTAAATTTATCAATTGACAACTTCGATAATGCAAACAAAGTATTGCCTAAACGTTTAACCCCATTATAGGTAGTTAATGAAATACTTATACCAACATCTTGAATTTTCATAGTTAAACAGATAATGAATATTCTTCTATTTGACTCAATGTAAAATTTTTAACATCTTTATTAGAGTTTGATTCTGCAAATTTATACCACTCAATTGTTTTTTCTATTAAACTACTTGAATCAAATTGACATGACCAACCCAACGTTTTTTGAATCAATTCTACATTCAATTTCAAATAGTTCGCTTCGTGATAAAATTTGTTGTCAGATTTTTTAAATTCACCTTTACCGTATACTTGAATAATTTTGTCAACTAACTCCTGAACAGTAACTACGCGATCTTCACTAGGACCTACATTAAATGCTTTTTCGTAATTGCTATGATTATAGGTATATATTCCTATTAATAAATATGCATAGGTTGCGTCTAAAACATGTTGCCATGGTCGAACAGCATGAGGATCTCTTAAAATGATTTCTTTATTATTTTTTATGGAATTTACACAATCAACTATCAAACGATCTTTAGACCAATCTCCTCCTCCTAATATATTTCCTGCTCGAACACAGACAACTTTTGGCACATTAGAATGAAGATTGGAATTAAAAAAAGATTTTACATATGATTGTATAGCTATTTCTGCACATGCTTTACTAGCACTGTAAGGATCATCACCTCCCATTGGATCACTTTCAATAAATCCATATTGTTTTTCATTGTTTTTATAACATTTATCACTTGTAACCATGATGGCTACTTGAATACTGAAACAGTTTTTAATAGATTCTAATACATTTAATGTTCCTATGACATTTGTTTGAAATGTATCAATTGGAGATTCATAAGATGTTTTTACAATGGCTTGTGCTGCCAAATGGAAAACAATCTCTGGTTGATGTTTGTTAACCACCTCTTGTAAGGATTTTAAATCATTAATTGATTTATCATAATGAACTATTTCCTCTTTTAGATTTAAAATATCAAATAATTCATTATTCCCAGTTTCAAGTAATGAATAACCTATTACTTCTGCCCCTAAACTTAACAACCATTGTGTTAACCAAGAACCTTTAAATCCAGTATGACCTGTAACTAATACTTTCTTTCCTTTATAAAATGATAAATCCATATTTCAATTTTTAGTAATCATACTATTCAACCCCTCACTTATTCCAATTTTTGGCTTCCAAAATCCATAGTCAATTTTAGGGGAAACATTAGTCATTTTTTCATTTTCGCGATACGAGATTCCCCCCCAATTTATCTGACATTTGTTTAACGCAATTTTTTCAATCTCAGATGCTAAGTCTCTTAGCGAGGTTGGTATACCTGTACCGATATGAAAATAAGTTTGAGATGCAATACTTTCAATATTTTTAATTAATGAAATATAAAATTCGACTACATCATCAATGTGTATTAAATCTAATTCTTGAAAACCTGGACTCATATCAACTGTTGTATCGATAGATTTTAAAACATAATTTATTGCCCTCATATTTTGATCTCCTGGACCATAAACATTGTATAATACAGAGTGTACAATTCTTAATGTTGATATTGATGAATAATAGGTTGTAAAATCAATAAACGATTTCTTTGAACACGCATATAAGCTTTTTAAAGAAATAATTCCATGTTCAAAAATCAAACTTGAAGTTGTGTTAATAAATGAGTGTGTAGAACATGATGATGCAACTTCCAATAAAAAAACACCTAAATATACATTTGCATGAATTAAAGAATCAATGGAAGATATACTTCTAGACATAGTGGAATCTCCAGCTAGATGAATGATTATGGTTGGATTAAATGATTTTATTTGACTAGAAAGTTCTTCATTTAAATTGCTTGAATTCAATACCGTTACATTAGTATCTTTAAATTCCTCTTCATTTCTTGTTAAAACACAAATGGAATACGAATTTAAATGAGGTATTAAATTCCTGCCAATAAACCCCGAAGCTCCAGATATTAAAATTCGTTCTTTAAACATAAACTACCAAATCTTCCAAGGTGCACTCCCTGAATTCCAATATTCTTCCAAGATATTTTTATCATTTAAAGAATCCATAGCTCTCCAAAAACCTTCATGCTGAAAAGCAGACAATTCACCTTCTGCTGTTAAGGTTTCCAAGGGTTCTTTCTCAAAAACAGTACTATCGTCTTGAATATAATCAAAAACGGAAGGTTCTAATACGAAAAAACCTCCATTGATCCATGAAACATCCTCTTTATTTTTCTCTTTAAACGATGTAACTGTTCCTGAATTATTAATATCAATGACCCCAAATCTACCAAAAGGCTTTGTGGCTGTCAGTGTTGCTTTTTTCCTTGTTGAAATATGAAAATTTAATAACTCATTAATATCGATATTACCTACCCCATCACCATACGTTAAAAAGAACCTTTCATTACCTACATGCTCTTTTATACGCTTTACTCGTCCACCAGTCATTGTTGTTTCACCTGTATTTATCAGCGTAATCTTCCAATCTTCAGCGTTTTTATTATGAAATGTCATTTCATTCGACTTTAAATCAATCGTAATATCATTTTCATGCAACAAATAATTCGAAAAATATTCTTTAATTACATACCCTTTATATCCACAACAAATAATAAACTCATTAAATCCATAATAAGAATATATTTTCATGATGTGCCAAAGAATTGGTTTCTCTCCGATTAATACCATTGGTTTAGGTTTGAAAACTGTTTCTTCACTGATTCGTGTACCTAAGCCACCTGCTAATATTACTACTTTCATTCGATTATTCTTTTTGAACGTAACAAAGGTATAAAAAGATAACAAAGTAATCCTTCTATTAAGCAGAGATAAAGGAGGTTTGAAAATAAAACTTTTATATTTACATAAAAATAAAAGTTAAATTAAAAATATTAATGGTACTCATACTCATCTATTTTTGTTTATTAACTCTTGGATATAGATTAATATTTCCTGAGTCGAGTAAAACAAAGGCATTTTTACATGCTGGAATTTTACTCTCCCTTTCTGTTTTGGGAGTTACTGAAGTTTTAAACTTATTTAAATCTTTCAATAACTTTGCATTTACATCTATATATATAAGTCTAATATTAATTCTTTCTATTTTTCTGTTTAAGAACAAAAAAAATGTTCAACAAGTAATTGGATCTGATATAAACGCTCTAAAATCAAGATTTAAAACCGCAAACTTATTTTTTAAAATTAGTTTTTTTGGTATAACTGGTTTATTAATAATAATAATTACACAAGGTATATTATACCCACCCAATAATTGGGATTCTCTTACCTATCATCTTCCCAGAGTCATACATTGGTTTGAAAATAATACATTGCAAAACTATGCAACACCTATTACACGCCAATTATATCAGCCTCCATTTGCGGAATACTTCATCCTCAATATTTTTGCGATCGATCAAAATGATACGTTTTTTTTCGGCGTGCAATTTTTTTATTTTATTCTTTCAGCTATAGGTGTTTATGCAATTACAACAAAATTTACTACGAGTATTAAAGAGAAAAATTTAGCTCTTTTATTTTCGTTAACACTTCCTGAAGCAATTTTACAAGCTTCAAGTACTCAAAACGATATCGTAAATAGTTTTTTTATTCTCATTATTACATATCTATACTTAGAAATAGTATCAACCCCATCCCGAAAAAACTTCGTTTTTCTTGGGGTAGCAATTGGAATAGGAATACTAACGAAAGCTCTTGTTTATGTATACATTGCACCGATAACAATTGTGTTTATCATTCTGTATTTTTGGAAACAAAGAGACAACACAAATATCGTTTCCATTACATTACAAGGTATACTAATCACGCTGGCTATTATTGTCACAATTAATATCAACCATTCTAAAGAGAATATAGAATTAAGTGGCTCAATTTTTGGAACTGATAAACAAGAACAACTAGATTATGCATTACCTAAAAAAAACGCTATTAGTATAACTTCAAATGTCATTAAAAATATTGGGCTTCAGCTTGATCCATTTTTTATTAATAATTTAGGAAATCGACTGATTGAAAAAACACATTTAGTACTAAATTATGATGTAAATCAGCTAGGAAATAATTACATGAATACTAAATTTTCTTGTAATCCAACACCTGAAAATCATGAAGATACTCAACCAAATTTTATTCATCTGTTACTTATTATTGCAACTATTTCAATTACCTTCATTTCTTTCCTGTTAAAAAAAGAACGAAATAAGCAATTAGCTTTATATATAATAACGATAGTATTGTCTTTCATTTTATTCTGTACCATTTTTAAATGGCAGCCATGGAACACAAGATTAACTCTTCCTATTTTTTACCTATTCATTCCAATTATTCCTATCGTTTTAACCAAAAAAAAACTAGGTTATTTAATTACTTACACGCTATTTGCTTTAAATATTGTTTATTGTTTTAAAATTTGTGTTTATAATTACAGCAGACCTTTAATTACAAAAGAAAAATATACTTCATCAATAAAATTATCCGATTCTAGATCTAAAAAGTACTTTTCAAATAATCTTGAATATTACAAGGACGTACAAATAATAAAGGCCTATTTAAAAAAACATAAGGTAAAAAATCTTGCACTTGATTTACATCTAGATTCTTGGGAATATATCTTTCAAAATGATTTCAATAAGGACAAAATACACTTAACTCCAATTAATATTTCTAATTTATCGCATAAATATCTAGTAAAAATAAAAAAGACAAATTTTGAATATATCGTTTCTAGCAAACAAAACGATACCATTTTTAATTTCAACAATAAAAAATTTATAAACCTTACCTCAAACAATAAATCGTTTTGGTTATACAAATTAAAAAAATGAAACAGCTAAGGACAATATTACCCTTAATCATTTTTGCAAATTTCATATTTGCAAATAATTATTATGTCTCAAATTCAAATGGTGATAATTCGTTTGACGGAAGTTTAATAAAACCATTTAAGACGATTCAATATGCACTTAGTAAATTAAATGATGGCGACACATGCTATATTCGTGGTGGAATTTATTCAGAAAAAATAGAGTTATCTAAGAAATTTAATCAAAAAATTGTAATTACTTCTTATAAAAACGAATTAGTTAAATTACAGGGTAATGCTACTTTAAAAAACTGGTTAAAGTTTCAAAATAACATCTACAAAACATTTTGTAAAGACTCTGTAATTCAAGTGATTGAAAATGAAAAAGCTACTAGTTTAGCAACTTTCCCAAATCAAGATGAGATAGAAAATACAACAGTAAATTGGAGACGTGCAAATGCATATGCAGATAAACGAATTTCAATGGAAGGAATGTCGATATTTCAAAACTTAACGAATTTCTACGTTTGTGGTTTATTTGGTAAAAAACTAGTAGCTATTAATGGTAAGGTTATAAGTCAAAATGGAAGCGATTTATCGATAGAAAATAATGCATTTTATTGGGATGAACAACATGTTACCGAATACCTGGGTGATGGTAAGGCATTTGCCTACGGTAACATCAATTTTATTGACTCACCTGGTGAATGGTTTTGGAAAAATGATACTATTTATTATTGGTCAAAACAGCCTTTAGATTCACTTAGTTCAATAACTATTAGAACAAATTTAAAAACTTTTGATATTGATAATGCTTCAAATGTTGAAATTGTAAATATTGAAATTCTTGGAGGAGCAATTTCTATGGAAAACAGTCAAAATTGCACAACAGATAATTGTAAATTAAGCTATATCACACCATTATTTTATTTTAATGATGGATTTGAAAGATACAAAGCCATTTTTGATCAAAACAATCAAATTTATTATGAAGCTCCTGAAAAATGGACTGGTAAAGGTATATGTATATCAGGAAAAAACAACACAATAAAAAATTGTATTATTACAAAAAGTTGGGGGGACGGAATAACCGTATGGGGGGAAAATCATAGTATTTTAAATAATTATATCACTAACTGTGATTGGATAGGAATTGATTGCTCACCACTTACTGTTACAGGTTCAAAACATACTATTCAGAATAATACAATAAACAATGGAGCAAGAACTATATTAAACATTAGAAAAATTGAAAATTCAAAAATATTAAATAACGATTTATCAAATGGAGGTTTATTATGCGAAGATGCAGGATTAATTTATTGTTATGAAACAAATGGAGGAAACTCTGAAATTGCTTACAATAATTTAGATCATTTACAATGTAAATTAGCTGGCGCTGCTATATATTT
>CANCJF010000141.1 GCA_947378245.1 Bacteroidota bacterium | reverse complement strand
TATAATTCGCCAGCTTCGCCTTCATCAGCATCTTCTTGAGCTTCGTCCTGAGCTTGCTTTTCGTCGTGCTGGTTTTCTAATTCGTCAAGAATATTGGGATTTTTTTTTCAAATAAATTTAGGTGAAAGATTAAATCATCGTCAATAATAACGGTAATTCCCCCAAGTCTTTGATTTTATGCTGGCCAGCAGATTTTCGGTGTTTTTCGTTTGGATCAAATAAAATGGCTTGCATTCCTACTTGAATCGCACCAAGAATATCTGTGGTATGGTCATCGCCAATCATCACACTTTCTTGAGGAGTCGCTTTCGCTTGAGATAATGCATAATGAAAGATGTCGCGATGAGGTTTTGTTTTACCAACCATTTCAGAACAAACAATCACATCAAAAAAATCGAATAACTTGGAAGATTTCAATTTGATGAACTGCGCTTCTGCAAAACCATTCGTAATGATATGTAATTGATAGCGTTTTTTGAGTTCGACCAATGTTTCATGCGTATTGGGAAATAAAATGGTTTCCTTAGGAGCTGTTGCTACATAGTCAATGTTTAGTTTGTCCGCAAAGCTTAAATCAAATACTTCGACTCGTTCTAAGGTTTTTTGAAAACGAACAATACGGAGTTCATCTTTGGAGATTTTACCTTTCCCATATTTCTTCCATAATTCATTATTGATGTTGTGATAGACTTTGTGAAAATGTAAAAAATGATCGAAATGTTGCGCTAAGTCGTGTTGTTCGTAAATTTTCTGTAAGGCATTTCGGGAATTTTGTTCGAAATCCCACAAGGTACGATCTAAATCAAAAAATATGTGTTTTAGAAATACCATCAGAAGAAAGATGCAATCGCGAATGCAATGCCCGTGGTTAACAATCCATTACATACCATTCCTAATAAAATAAGGGGGTAAGTAAATTTATTTTTTCCGAAAAATTTTGCGGTAACAATCGTTCCGACAGGAACAGACATAAACAAGGGAGCAAAAAACGAAATCCCTACAATACCCAGTTTGCGTTTCATCTTAACTACGCCTTTATTAAGTGGAGTGAAGGTCTTTTTTTGTTTAATAGCAATACCTGTTTTCAAAGATTCATGATAAGCTGCGTGTTTTTTTTCTAGTGCTCTTCTCAATAAAAATTCTCCTAAAAAGTAGAAGATGGTTCCACTAAAAAATGCACCCGCTAAACAGGAAAAATAGGTTTCGAAAAATGTCAATCCTGCAGCTGGTCCACCAAAAGGAGTAAACAAAAATTTTACCGTTGAAAGTAAAAAGAAGGTGCTGTAGGTTGCGAAATTCATCAGTTAAATACTAACATTTAATTCCAAAAGCCAAATCTCCAGCATCGCCCATTCCCGGTACGATGTATGCCTGAGCAGTCAATTCTTGGTCAATCGCTCCAACAAAATAATGTGTGGATTCTGGTAATTGTGTTTTTAAATGTTCCAACGCTTCTGGAGAAGCAATCGCAGAAACGATAAATACTTTTCCTGGATTTCCTTGTTGTAATAATGTTTTGTAGACACTCGTCATGGAGCTTCCTGTTGCCAACATCGGATCAATAATAATCAATGTTTTTCCTTCAAACGTTGGTGCAGCGACATATTCCACGTGAATTTCAAATTCGTCTTTGTGAATGTGTTTGCGGTAAGCGGAAACAAACGCTGAATCTGCTTTGTCAAATACATTCAAGAATCCTTGATGCATTGGTAAACCTGCACGAAGTATGGTTGCTAAAATCGGTTGCTCAACCAATTGAAAAACATTCGCTTCTCCTAACGGAGTCGTTACAACTTCTGTTTTATAATCTAATTTTTTGGAAACTTCATACGCCAAAATTTCTCCTAAACGCTCCAAATTTTTTCTGAAACGCATGGAATCTTTCTGAATCTGTACATCGCGTAATTCGGCTAATATAGGACCAACGATGGATTTGTTTTCGCTAAAATTGATAATCATAATTGTGCTTTTTGTAAAGGTAAAATAAAAATGAATACATTTTATTCATTCAACTTGATAATTCTAAAATCTACCAATCTTTTCTGTTAAATTTGTACTATGAGTAAGGAATCGAAAATGGATTTTAATGTATTTAAACGTTTGTTGAAGTTTGTAAAAAACTACAAACGTCTAATGATTTACTCGTTTATTTGTACCATAACCCTTTCTATATTAGGTCCTATGCGACCAAAATTAATAGGTGAGATGGTTGACAAATACATTATTTCTATCAAAAATTCGGATGCCTTATTACATTGGTCCTTATTGATTTTGGCACTGTTGGTCTTGGAAGGGGTGTTCCAATTTTTCAATGCATTGGTAAGTAATTTGTTAGCGCAATCCATCATTCGTGATATCCGTCAAAAGTTATTTAAACACATGCTTTCATTTCGAATGAAGTATTTCGATCAAACACCTATTGGTTCCTTAGTGACCCGATTAATTTCTGACATTGAAGCGATTGCAGAAGTGTTTTCTTCTGGGATGATTGAGATTGTAGGTGACTTATTGATGTTGTTTTTCGTTATTTTCATCATGTTTTTTAGTAATTGGCAGTTAACTCTACTGACGTTAATTCCAATTCCACTCTTATTGATCGCGACCCGTATTTTCGCGAATGCGATGAAAAAATCTTTCCAACAAGAACGTTTGCAAGTCACGCGTTTGAGTTCGTTTGTACAAGAACATATTTCGGGAATGTCGATTGTACAGCTCTTCTCTAGGGAAAAACAAGAAGAAAAATTGTTTGACGAAATTAATCAAGACCATAAAAAAGCACACGTCAATGCCGTATGGGCTTTCTCCATTTTCTTTCCCGTGGTAGAGATTTTGAGTTCGCTTTCCATCGCGTTTTTGTTGGTGTGGGGTGCGTTTCAATTCATGGGAACGATTCCTCCGAATCCAGAACAAATGTATGGGGAGATTATTTCCTTCACCTTGTGGGTGAACATGCTCTTCAGACCGATTCGTCAATTGGCAGATAAATTCAACATCTTACAACGTGGAATTGTGCGTGCAGAACGTGTCTTTGAAATTTTGGATTTGAACGAACATACCCAAAAAGACGGTACGATTACCCATTTGGATTTTCATCAAGACATACACTTCAATAATCTTCATTTTGCTTATAAAGGCGAAGATTGGGTATTGAAAAATATTAACCTAAGCATTGAAAAAGGAAAAACGGTCGCTTTTGTCGGTGCTACTGGTGCTGGTAAATCGACCATTGTGAACTTATTAGGGCGTTTTTACGAATACCAAAAAGGCGATATTTTCATTGGAACTACGAATTTACAAGACATTCAATTGGATGTTCTCCGTAAAAACATTGCCATTGTACTACAAGATGTATTTTTATTTTCAGATTCGATTTATCATAACATCACCTTACGCGATCCTTCCATCAGTAGAGAACAAGTGATTGAAGCAGCAAAAGCAGTTGGTGCACATGATTTTATAGTGAAATTACCGAATGGATACGATTACCATGTGGGAGAACGAGGAGGCGTGTTGTCTGTGGGTCAACGTCAATTGCTTTCTTTCATTCGTGCATATGTCTACAATCCATCCATTTTGATATTGGACGAAGCAACATCTAGTGTGGATAACGAATCAGAAGAAATGATACAACGCGCAACCGAAAAATTAACAGAAGGAAGAACGTCGATTGTCATTGCACACCGACTTTCAACCATCCAAAAGGCAGATAAGATTGTAGTAGTGGATAAAGGAGAATTGGTAGAACAAGGTTCCCATACTGAATTACTTAAAATAGATGGATTTTATAAGAAGTTGTATGAAATCCAATTTTTGAAACGAGAAAGATAGATGATATTTTTAGTATTTGAGGAGTTTAATTTTGAAGTTGAACGAAGAAAAAGCAATTTATATTAGCCACAATAAAATAGAAAAAATGATAATTGTAACAGGTGCAGCAGGTTTTATTGGTAGTTGTTTAGTAAGCAAACTAAACCAAGCAGGATTTAACAACGTAGTAGTTGTAGATGATTTCACGAAACACGAAAAAGACAAAAACTTAGAGGGTAAAATCTTCGAAGCAAAAGTAGAACGTGGAGTACTTGCAGATTGGTTAGCGACAAATCAAAAACAAATCGACATCATTTTTCATATTGGTGCGCGTACAGACACTACTGAGTTTGATAAAGCTATTTTTGATGAGTTGAATGTTGAATACACCCAAATGTTGTGGAATTTCTGTTCAGATCATTCGATCCCGTTGGTATATGCTAGTTCTGCAGCAACTTATGGGTTGGGAGAATTTGGTTATGAAGATAACCACGAAGTGATTGCAAAATTAAAACCATTGAATCCGTATGGAGATTCAAAAAATGACTTTGATATTTGGGCATTGCAACAAGAAAAGCAACCTCCATTTTGGGCAGGATTGAAATTTTTCAATGTCTATGGACCAAATGAATACCACAAAGGAAGAATGGCTTCGGTGATTTTCCATGCATTTAATCAAATTAAAGCAAATGGTGGCATGAAATTGTTCCGTTCGCACAATCCGAATTACACAGATGGCGGTCAATTACGTGATTTCGTCTATGTGAAAGATGTCGTGGAAGTGTGTATGTATTTGATGAACGAACAACCAACTTCAGGTATTTACAATTTAGGTTCTGGAAAGGCACGTACTTTCTTGGATTTAGCTACAAATACTTTCCATGCATTGAAAGTGACACCAAACATTGATTTCATAGATACACCGATTGACATTCGTGATAAATACCAATATTTCACGGAAGCTAATATGAATAAAATGGTGAATTCTGGCTACAAAATTCCTTTTCACACCTTAGAAGAAGGGGTAAAGGATTATGTTGAAAATTACCTAATCGAGCAGAAATACTACTAAGATGCACCAATTTATTCGAAAACAATTTGTCAAAACTGATTTGCAAACGTGTTGGGATTTTTTCTCTTCCCCTGCAAATTTGAAACGTATTACTCCGTCGTACATGGGATTTGATGTGAAAACAGAAGTTCCAACGAAGATGTATGAAGGGTTAATCATCGCTTATACGGTAAAGCCTTTGTTAGGAATTCCGGTAGAGTGGGTGACTGAGATCACGCATGTGAAAGACAAATCGTTTTTCGTAGATGAACAACGCAAAGGTCCATATACCATGTGGCACCACGAACACCATTTTAAAGAAGTCGATGGTGGAGTAGAAATGACGGATATCGTTTCGTACATCATCCCTTTGGGTATAATTGGTAAAATGATGCATCCCTTTTTAGTGAAACCGAAATTAGAAGAAATTTTCGCCTACCGATTCAAAATCGTGGATGAAGTTTTTGGGTAAAAAATGAATTATGAGTAAAACTGTCTATATCATCCGCAAAGAACACTTTAACGCAGCACATAAATTGTGGCGTAATGACTGGTCTGTCGAAAAAAATGAAGAAGTATTTGGGAAATGTGCGAATAAAAATTGGCATGGTCATAATTTCAACCTTTTTGTGACTGTTAAAGGAGTTCCAAATCCAGATACAGGGTTTGTGATCAACTTAAAAGACCTGAGTCGCATCATTAAGAAAGAAGTGGTAGATGTTTTCGATCATAAAAATTTGAACCTTGATGTTGCTTGTATGAAAGATATTCTTGCTTCTACAGAAAATATGGTCATCCAAATTTGGGAAATCTTAGAAGAACCGATTCAACTTGCTGGCGGCGTCCTTGCAAAAATTCGTTTGGAAGAAACAGAAAACAATTTCGTCGAATATTTCGGAGGAAATGAACCTTATTAATTATTTTTAGTCCTTTATTATTTAGAATTAATCTAAGTTAACATCAAGCAACATGGAAAAATATTACAAACAAGAAATTACAGACAAAATTTCAACGGCTTACACTGAAATCTTGTCAGATTTAGGAGAAAATGCACAACGTGAAGGACTATTGAAAACACCAGAACGTGTTGCTAAGGCTTTGCAGTTTTTAACGCATGGGTATGATATTAATCCTGCGGACATCTTGAAGTCTGCTTTGTTTCATGAGGAATACTCTGAAATGGTGTTGGTAAAAGATATCGAGGTTTATTCGATGTGTGAACACCACATGTTGCCGTTTTTTGGAAAAGCACACGTGGCATATATACCTGATGGCACGATTGTTGGATTAAGTAAAATACCGCGTGTAGTAGATGCTTTTGCTCGAAGATTACAAGTTCAAGAACGCTTAACGATTGAAATTCGTGATTGTATTCAAGAAACATTGAAACCAAAAGGCGTTGCTGTCGTATTAGAATGTTGTCACATGTGTATGCAAATGCGTGGTGTACAAAAACAAAATTCGGTAACGACTTCAAGTGCTTTTACAGGGTTGTTTTTACAAAACGATGCTACACGTAAGGAATTTATTAGCTTGGTGCAAGCCAAATTACATTAATTTAAAAACGTTAAACTATGTTTGAAAATTTACTTAATCGTCAAGAGTACGATGCAAATGCGAAGACGATGTCGTCTGACTTTTTCAGAAATGTGTACACATACATGTTTGTGGCACTTGGACTTTCAGGTGGAATTGCATATTACATCGGGGCAGGGGAGTCTATTACTTTAGCGAATGGACACACTTTGCCTTTGTTGTTTATAAAACTTTTTATTACAGAGTCAGGAAGCATGTCTACTTTATTTTGGGTGGTAGCTTTCGCACCAGTTGGATTGGGTTGGTTAATTCAAGCATCTTACAATCGCTTCTCTATGTCAACTTTGACCTTATTGTTTGCGATTTATTCGATATTAATGGGGTTGAGTTTGAGTTCCATTTTCATTGTTTATGATCTTGGTTCAATCACCTCTACTTTCTTTGTTTCTGCAGGAGCTTTCGCAGGTATGGCGATTTTAGGATATACCACAAAAACAGACTTAACCAAATTTGGTAGTTTGTTGTACATGGTGTTTATCGGAATCTTCATTGCAGGAATTGTAAATATTTTCATGAAAAATGATACAATGGGATTCGTGATTGCAGCAATCGGAGTTTTTGTATTTACAGGCTTAACAGCTTATCAAATGCAACAATTGAAACACATCAGCAATGATCCAAATTTAGAGGGAGTAGAACGCAACAAATTAGCCTTAATTGGCGGATTGATGTTGTACATTTTATTCATCAATTTATTTCTGTCGTTATTACGTTTATTGGGAAATAGAGATTAAGTACTTAATATAAAGTTAAAAGTGAAAAGTTCTGGTAGAATTTCTATCAGGACTTTTTTATTCTATAGGTTGTCTAGTCCTGAAATAGCGATACACAAAATTTATCGTTATGAAAGAAATAGAAAAAGTCGTTTATGAAAAACGCAGCCAAAAGGATTATTCAATGTCCTTTAAGTTAGAAGTTATTAAAGAAATCGAATCTGGATTAATTTCTACCAC
>CANCJF010000140.1 GCA_947378245.1 Bacteroidota bacterium | reverse complement strand
GATTGATTATTTAGGAAGAATTATTTCGACTGAAACGATTAATCAGGTTGAAATCACCAAAGATTATACCGACGTATCATCAGGTATATATGTACTAAATTTCAGCGGTGATGGTCGTACAACACTTAGAAAACGACTTGAAATAAATTGACAAGAACAATTGATAATTGACAATTGACAATTGACAATTGACAATTATGAGCAATAATAAACAATTAACTTAAATTAAATATTATGAATCCATTTTTAATTAAAAACACAGCTCCACACGAAACATTTCCTTTCGAGCAATTAAAAAACGAACATTATTTACCAGCGTTAGAAGCAGGTATCCAACAAGGTAAAGCAGACATCGAAGCGATTACCTCCAATCCTGCAGCAGCAAACTTTGAGAACACCATTGCTGCGCTGGATAATTCTGGAGAAATCTTAGAACTGTTAAGTAATATTTTCTTCAACTTACACGAAGCAGAAACAAGCGATGAATTACAAAATTTGGCCACAGAAATTTCTCCAAAATTGACGGAGTATGGCAACGACATCATGTTAAACGAAGCTTTATTCAAGCGTGTAGAAGCAGTATATTTAAATAAGGAAAATGAAAATCTAAGCGTTGAACAAACAACGTTATTAGACAAAAGCTATAAAGGATTTGTACGCAATGGTTCGAAATTAAACAATGCGGACAAAGAAAAATTAAGAGAGATCGACAAAGAATTGGCAACTACCACCCTATTATTTGGTCAGAATGTCTTAGCAGAAAGCAATGAGTACAAATTGATTATTACAGATACATCCTTGTTATCTGGTTTACCCGAAGGAGTCATTGAAGCAGCAGCATTGACTGCGAAAGAAAAAGGACATGAGAATGCGTGGGTGTTTACGTTGGATTATCCAAGTTACATTCCATTTGTGACTTATTCCGATCAACGAAAATTGCGTGAGGAAATGTTCTTAGCATTTGGATCAAAAGCCTTCAAAGGCAACGAACGCGACAATTCTTCAATTATTAAGAAAATCGCTTTATTGCGTCACCAACGAGCGAATTTATTAGGATATGCGTCTCATGCAGATTTCGTATTAGAAGAACGTATGGCAAAAAATCCAACGACGGTTTTTACATTTTTAGAAGACATCTTAGTGAATGCACTTCCTTTTGCGAAAGAAGAATTGGCTGAATTAACGGCTTACAGTAAATCCATTGGTGGTCCAGACGAATTAAAACGTTGGGATGTTGCATTTTACGCTGAGAAATTGAAAAAAGAGAAATTCTCTATTGATGATGAGTTATTAAAACCATATTTTAAGTTAGAGAATGTGATTGATGGAGTATTTATTACCGCTCAAAAATTATATGGTTTATCGTTCCAGCAGCGTAATGACATTGAAGTATACCATAAAGACGTAACTGCCTACGAAGTGACGAACGAAAATGGCGATTACGTTTCGATGTTGTACATGGATTTCTTTCCACGTGCTGGAAAACGTCAAGGTGCTTGGATGACAGTCTTTAAAAACCAAAAAAGAATTGACGGAGTTGATGTGCGACCACACATTTCCATCGTTTGTAATTTTACCAAACCAACAGCATCCAAACCATCGTTATTGACTTTCAACGAGGTGACTACCCTATTCCACGAATTTGGTCATGCGCTACATGGCATGTGTGCTAACGGAACGTACGGAAGTATCACCGGAACGAGTGTTTACTGGGATTTCGTTGAGTTACCATCGCAAGTCTTGGAAAATTGGTGTTACGAAAAAGAGTGTTTAGATTTATTTGCAAAACACTACGAAACTGGCGCTGCTATTCCAGAAGAATACATCCAAAAAATTACTGAAAGTGCAAACTTCCAAAGTGGATTGGCAACAATTCGTCAAATTGGATTGGGTCGATTAGACATGGCTTGGCACAGTGCTGATCCATCAAACATTGGGGATGTGAAAGCATTTGAATTGAGCGCAACATCTGCAACCGATTTATACCACGCAGTGAAAGAAACAAGCACAAGTTGTTCGTTCTCCCATATTTTCCAAGGAGGATATTCTTCCGGTTACTATTCTTACAAATGGGCGGAAGTGATTGATGCAGATGCATTTGAAGCGTTTAAAGAAAAAGGAATTTTCAATAAAGAGGTTGCGAAATCATTCCACGACAATATTTTGGCAGCTGGAGGAAGCGAGCATCCATCGGTGTTGTATAGAAGATTTAGAGGTAGAGATGCAGATCCGAAAGCGTTGTTGAGAAGAGAGGGACTTATTAAGTAAAGAGTTAAGAGGGACGAGGGACGGCCCTTCTTTTCGACAAGCTCAAGGTAAACAAGCCTCAGGGACCGTAATGAAGTGTAACGGAAGTGACGCTTAGAGTTGATACATTTTTCATCCCGAGAGGAACGACAAGGATAATAGAAATAAAAAGCCTGAATGGATGTGGAGACAGAGATTCAGGCTTTTGAATTCATTTTGAACAACGATCATTTTTAATTTTTAAAACATTATAAATCAAACAATTAATATAGAATGAAAATATTACTAACAATCTATTTATTTGTTATTTCATTTATTTCAACGAGCCAAATTTATTTCTCAGAAATAGATTCAATAATGAATAGTGCTTACCCTCAAAATGAGCCTGGTGCTTCCATTTTAATATCAAAAAAAGGAAATATCATTTACAAAAAAGCATTTGGATTATCCAACCTAGAGCATAACATTAAAAACACTCCTGAACATATATTTCAGATTGGTTCTATTACAAAGCAATTTACGGCAGCTTCGATCTTAATGTTAGTGGAACAAGGAAAAATCTCCTTAAATGATCCTATCACAAAATACATTGAAGACTACCCTACTCATAATCAAAACATAACTATTCACCATTTATTAACACACACTTCTGGTATTAAAAATTATACTACTATGCCTGAATGGTGGAAAGTTTGGCGTCAAGATTTCACTCCTTTAGAACTTATAAACATTTTTAAAAAAGAGCCTTTAGAATTTGATCCTGGGGCACAATATTCATACTCTAATTCAGGTTACGTTTTACTTGGGTATTTAATTGAAAAAATTTCGAGTATGAGTTACGCCGATTATATCGAGACTAACATTTTCAAACCATTAGGAATGAATAATAGTTTATACGGTAGTCATAAGAAGTTAATTCAGCTTAGAGCGAATGGCTACCAAAAAGATACAGAATATGTAAATGCAGAATATTTAAGTTTAAATCAACCATATTCTGCAGGTTCAATTATGTCTAATGTAAACGATTTATTTTTGTGGAATCAAGCAATTATGTCGTTCAAACTACTAAAAAAAGAAACAATACAAAAAGCATTTACTAATTACAAACTCACTAATGGATCATCCATAAATTATGGATATGGATGGATTATAGACGAAATTAATGGAAGTCCGACCATTGAACATAGTGGTGGGATTTTTGGATTCAGTTCGAATGGGATTTATCTACCTAATGAAGATGTATATGTAATTGTATTAACAAACAAAGATAGTGATACACCTGGTGAAATCTCAACAAAAATAGCATCCATTGTTATCGAAAAACCATATAAAACAGCTAAATCAACGATTTTATTAGATTCTAAATATTCAAAATCACTTACAGGGAATTATGAATTTGAAGATGGAACAACAAGAGTAATCACATTTGAAGATGGTCAATTGTATAGTCAACGCATTGGTGGTTTAAAAACGAAGTTAATTGCCATAAATAAAACCTCATTTGCATTTGAATCTAACGTGTTTTCGTATTTGAAGTTTATCATTGACAAAAGAGGGAAACATCAGGTAATTTATTCAGAGAGAATCAAAACAATAAATGGATTTAAATCAGAGAACAAAAAACAAACGCCAAAAGAAGTAACCATTGATCAAGCTATTTTACAAAAATATATCGGAATCTATGAACTAGCACCAGGATTTACGTTTACATTTACGCTTGAAAATGGAAAATTAATGTGTCAAGCTACAGGACAAGAAAAATTTGAACTTTTACCAGAAAATGAAACCAAATTCTTTGTAAAAGTGGTTGATGCCAAAATCAATTTCTTTGCTAATGAAGAAGGCAAATTTGATAAAATGACACTTTATCAGAATGGACGAGAAATTTCTGGAAAAAGAATGAAATAATTGAATGAACTCCTTCATGACTAACGGCCTCATTAATATAACCCACCCGCTTTTCGTTACCAACTTCCAAGAATTGATATCTACCCCATTTCAAGGACCAACTAATGCAATCAGTTGGTCAAGGGAATTGAAAGGGGATTTTGAGGAAATTATCCATGCGATTTCCTATGAAGGAAACATGCTAGAAATAGATGAAGATGACCTTTTAGAACTGGAATTAAGTGAAGCAGGTAAAGTTGCAAGAGAAACTATACTTTCAGATTTTAGGTCACTTTCGGAACTAGGAGCCTCCCCTGTTTTGAATATTATATCCAATTACGAAGCAGACGAACATCCTTTTTTTCCGACGGATGTGTATTCCTTTCATGTAGATCGTTCACCGATTGCGACGGATACATTTTTATGTACGTATTATGGGGATGCGAGCGAACTCATTTCAAATGAAGATGCGATTCAAAAAATTCAAATTCCTGACATTCGTAAAAAAATAGAAAAAACATATGTTGAAGAGGCAAAAGATTTTGATGTGTTTGTAATCGAACATTTCTTTGACTTACATTATCAAGCTGTGGAAGATGCAACTATTATTCGTGCTGGAATTGGACATTTATGGCGCTTAGCAGTAGATCATCCAGAAAGTAAGGTTTTGCCATGTGTGCATCGTGCGCCGAGGGAAAGTAATGGTAAGAAGCGATTAATGATGATTTGTTAATTTTTCACCATTTAGAAGTTGAGAAATTGAGGGTGATGGAAGGATGAATTTAGTGGCATTGAGATTATTCTTTTTACATTTGTTTAATGTTAATGGATTAAGCTATTTCATGGAAGCACTAGCACGTCCGAATTGGACCGTATGTACAGAATGTCATGGACGAGGTAAAAAAAGTCAGCGACTGAAAAAAAAAGTACGTATTGCATACCTGCAAGCGCTTGAAACGTATGAAAAATCTGATCAAAAAGGTTATCCTCCGATACGACCAATAAGTCATCAGATTGTTTGTACTACTTGTTCAGGCTCTGGATTACAAGCGACTGATTATATTAAAATTACAGATACAGTAAACTATCCTCATGTAGCCATCATTGGAGCTGGAATTGGTGGTGTAGCCTTGGCTGTTGCTTGTTTGCATCGTGGAATTCCCTTTACACTTTATGAACGAGATGAAAATTTTGAGGCTCGTGCACAAGGTTATGGACTTACCTTACAACAAGCGAGTGTTGCCATGAAAGGATTTGGAATTCAAAATTTTGAACATGGGGTTATCTCTACCCGACACATCATGCATGACCCTGATGGTAAGCAACTCGGAGAATGGGGCGTTCGCAAGTGGTTGCAAAATGATGTTCCTAAAACTGCACGTCGAACCAACATACACATAGCTCGTCAATTATTGCGCGCTACATTGATAAAACAGCTTGGAGGAAACAACAAAATTCAGTGGGGGCATCAATTAGTTTCTATCAATACAAAAGTTGAACATGGTGTCGAGCTAAATTTTCAAGTAAATGGTCAAGAAAAACAGATAAATGCCGACATAGTAGTTGGAGCTGATGGTATTCGTAGTATCATACGTAACCACTTGATTGGTGAAGCAATCACCCCTCTTCGCTATTTAGGGTGTATTGTCATATTAGGCATTTGCAAGTTAGATTTACTTAATAACATTCAAAGTGACCTGTTAGATTCTGCGACTGTTTTTCAAACCGCTAATGGTCATGAACGTATTTACATCATGCCATTTACTACAAATTCAGTCATGTGGCAATTTAGTTTTCCGATAGACGAAGAAGAGGCAAAACAGATTAGTTCACAAGGAGCTACTGCCCTCAAGCAAGAAGCGATACGGAGAACACCTTGGCATACACCTATTCCTGAAATTTTGAAAGTAACACCTGAATCAAACATTTCAGGTTACCCTGCGTATGATCGCGCATTATTAAGTTCTGTAAATTTTGAGAAAGTAGGCCCTATCACCCTTCTTGGCGATGCAGCTCATCCAATGAGTCCATTTAAAGGACAAGGAGCTAACCAGGCACTTTTAGATGCATTATCGTTGGCTCGTACTATTTATAAAGGATGTCGTCCAGGAACAAATTGGCGTGAAAAAAGTCTACGTACGAGCGTTTTAGATGATTACGAACAAGAAATGCTGGAACGTTCTGCGGTAAAGGTTCAAGGTTCACACGATGCAGCACAATTTTTACACTCCGAAGTAGTGTTATTTAAAGGCAATGAACCGCGTGGCAGCTATTTGAAAAGACAAGAGAAATAAAAATTATACAAACATATAAACAAATTTATAGTTTTATATAGTACATATTATCTATGCCCTAGTTTAGAAATGTAAATAAGGTTGAAATAAAAATAATTAAAGCAAAAAGATGACAACAGGAAAAAATGGAATTCTAATAATTGAAGAATTTGAAGGATTTAGAGCGAAAGCATATAAAGATGCAGTTGGATTACCAACAATAGGTTATGGAACACTAATAGACAGTGCGGAAGAAAAGCATCTACTTACAGAAACAATAACAAAAGAACAAGCAGAAGTTTTATTACGAAAAGAATTGGCAATGATTGAAAAGAAATTTACAATCATGGTAACAAGTAAAGTCAATCAAAATCAATACGATGCTCTTGTATCATTTGCTTATAACCTTGGAATAAATAACCTAAAATCTTCAACCCTATTAAAGAAAGTTAATGCAAACCCAGCAGATGCTACTATCCGTGTTGAGTTTAATAAATGGACACATGCAGGAGGAAAAGTGTTAGAGGGTTTGGTGAGAAGAAGAAAAGCGGAAGGAGATTTGTATTTTAAGCTTGGGTAAGAAAAAAAAATGCAAAAAACCTGAAATTTTAGGAAACAATGGTAATACGGGATCAAACCTTGAATTCTGTATCAACAAAGCGTTAGATTTCTGTAAAAACATCTGTAAACACTGGAGGTCTATGAGTTTCTACGAGAATCAAAAGTTTCTAAAACTGCTGTTTCCAAGAGGATTATGGTATTGCAAGAAAAATGATCGAGTTCAAACCTCAGAAGTGAATGTGATTTTTGATTTAATTCACACATTATCTGGAAGTTTGGTTGGAGTAAAAAAAGAAGAACTGGTTTATAATAACCAGTTCTCCGCTTTAGTGACCCCGTAAGGAAAACTACTCCATCACGAAAAAACCTTTAAAATCAACACTTTAAATATCATCGACTCTGCAAAATGAAGAAAAACGATGAAAAAAAATGGAAAAAAATTCGAGCAATAACAAATTGATTTTAAAAAAACAAAATGATAAATATTCGATTTATTTAT
>CANCJF010000139.1 GCA_947378245.1 Bacteroidota bacterium | reverse complement strand
CTATCCATTGTTTTTAGAGCATCAATTAAAGTAGTTGATGGATGGATAGTAATGGATTTTATTTTTTCCGTTATCTTCATTAGAATTTATATCTTAATAATATTTTTTTCAACTCTTCTTTTTTGTCGGGATTTTGATTTTCCCATGATTGAATCACTTGGTTGTAAATAGATTCGTTGTGTACTTTTTTTCCAATGTAAAATTCACCACTCTTTTTTGAAAAACTCTGTTTAAATTTCAATAATGAATCCTCTTCATGGTTAGTTCTTCCACCTCCAAGATGTAATTTTTTACAGCCAATAGATTGCGCAAATTGTACTGCCGCATCAATTAAGAAATTATTGACAGTATTGTCTGACACTTCGGTTCTGGCTGAAAGGTGATAATGAAAATTTTGATTTAGATGAAAGAAAATCGAGGTACAAATAATCTCATTATCATTGGACAATACTTTAAATAAATAAGTATTTTTTGATAAATTAATAAAAGTATTTTGAATGTATTTGAGACTAAAGAAATAGAAATCATCTGCATTCAATTTCGTCATTGTATAAGAATAGATCTCATGAAATTTTTCTAAATCTTTTAATGTCGGATGAGAAATAATTTGAATTTTATATCCGTTGTTAATTGCTTTACGAATAATGTTTCTGTTTTTTGAATGGTATTCATTTTCCCATAATTCATAATAATTCTTTTTCAAATCTATGATTACCGTATTTCTATCTTTGAAATTAGGAATATGTTTTTTGTTTGGGAAGTTTTGTAACAATGGGTGATAACGAACAAATTCAGCAATTATTTTAGAATCTTTACAATAATTGTTAAAAGCCGTATAAAAATCCTCTATGAATGTTGGATGGTCGGTATTAAATATGGGACCACCATAACCATAAGCTGTTTCAATATCATAATATTGTTCAGAAAGTTCAAATTTTTCTGAATCGATTTTATTTTTTAAAAATGGGTACAACGCAATGTTGTTTCCTTTACGAAAAGTAAAACAAATGGCTTGACCCAACCCTTCAATTTCTTGAATTTTTAAATATTCTGGTGTAAAAAATACATCTTGGTTTTCAATTTGGAAAAGTTTCAGTTTATTATTCCATTCTATCGCATTTTCAACTGTGAATATTTTTACCGGTTCGATCGAATAAATTATTTTTCTTTTATTGGATTCAATTGGTCTTGCGGGAACACCTGCTACGGTTATATTTTTCCCAACATGTTTGTTTACAAAACTAGATGCCCCAATAACTGCATTATCTTCGATTTTTATATATTGAAGAATCGTTGCATTACTTCCAATAAATATATCGTTTCCAATTTCAACTCCACCTGAAATATTTACACGTGGATTTAAAACATTAAAATCACCAATTATGGTATCGTGACCGACAGTACACGAAAGATTGAAAACATTGAAAGAACCAATAGTTATGTTAGTCGTTAACATCACTTTAGCAGTGAATATATTACCAATGCCTGTTATAATATTACCCCAATCAGCGATAACTGTTGGATGTACTAAATTTGGAAATTGAAATTTATCCAAAAATGGTTGAATTCCATTTTTTGTGATCAATGGATCTCCAATACCTATCGCGATGCATGTATCGTTTGAAAATTCTAATGCTTCTTTTTCGTTGAAAACTGTATATTCTTTGTGGTCAAACGTAATAGTACTTCTCGGTTTCTCATGAATAAAACCAAGTATATTATAACCCTCAATTTGTCGAATAAGGTGGTGGACTTCTTTTGCAAAACCACCTGCACCAAGAATTAATATATTTTTCATTTTGTTACGCTACTAGGTATGTTTACTAAACGTGATTCAATCATCTCGCTAACAATTAATGATTTCTTATAACAATTTTCGAACATTTTATTTTTACTCAATAAACCCCATGCAGGTCTTGTCATCACACCATGATCGTTTGATTCGGTTAAAAATTGATCTCTAGCGTCATTATCTTTTAATAATATTGCATTTAACCAATAATTTGATCTAGACTCATTTGGTTCAAGTATAAATTTTATATTTTCATTTTCTTGAAAATAGTTTTTGTAGGTGATTGCAGTTTCTCTTTTGTTTGCAATAAACACTTCTAATTGCTCAATTTGTGCACAAGCCAAGGCTGCATTCAAATTAGGACAACGGTAATTATATCCGATATAATCGTGTTTGTATTCCCAACGATGTGGGATTTTTGCTTGTGTAGTAATGTGTTTCGCTAATACACCCAATTTATCATCATCAGTAACGATGATTCCTCCACCACCACAAGTTATTGTTTTGTTTCCATTAAAACTATATGTTCCAAGAAGTCCAAAAGTTCCTGTGTGTTTTCCTTTGTAAATTGAACCTAATGATTCCGCAGCATCTTCAACTACTGGAATATTAAATTCATCACAAAGTTGAACTATTTTATCAATTTCTACAGGGAATCCAAAAGTATGCATCGGTACACATGCACCAATTTTTTTACCTGTTGGAATATGAAAAGGGATTCCTTCTTTTAGTTCTACTTCAGTAAGAAATTCCTTAAGTGCTTCAGCAGATAATCCTAAGTTTTTACTGTCAACATCAATAAATGCTGGTTCGGCACCTAAATATGAAATGGCATTACATGTAGCAATAAAACTTAATGATTGAGTTATAACAAGATTATTTTGTTCTACGCCAGCAAGAAGTAGACTCATATGTAACGCAGACGTACCATTAACTACTGCGATTGCATATTTTGCGCCTGTATATTCCTTAATTTTTTCTTCAAATAGATCAACAAATTTCCCTACTGATGAAACAAATGTAGAATCAATGGTTTCAAGAACATATTTTTTTTCATTCCCAGAAAAACAAGGTTCGTGCAAAGGGGTAAAATCTTGATTGCCGTAATGACTTTTAATAAAATTAATTTCCTTTTCAAAATTAAGCATAGCTTTACATTTTTGCGTCCAAATATTTTCCAGTTTCTTTATGTCCAAAATCTGGAATCATAGAATGAAATAGAGATACAATCTCTTCTTTAGTCCATGATAAATTAGTTTTATACTCATTTATCGTGTTTAAAAAATGATTTAATTGATCATTATTTACATCACGATTATGATTTTTAATAATTCCTAGATTATTAAACTTAATTAAATCTAACGTTTCATTTTTAGTGAAAAATTCTTCAAAATCTTTTTCACCTGTAGTATCTGATGCTACGAATAAACATGGCCATTCATTCGTAGTGGTCATTTTTTTTGCAATATTTCGAGCTTCGTCTTCGTTTTGACAGATTTTAGGAGTAATACTTAACGCTTTTAAATATTTTTCTGCTATTTCTGCGAAGGTTATGAGATGTAAAAGCTCACTTAATTTAGGGAAAAATATATCCCCGTTTTCACCAAAAATACAGCTCATTAAACATAGCTCCCCAGATTCTTGTGGAGTCACAAAATATCTTTTTATATCATTCGGAGCTACAATCGGTTGTCTTTTTTGAATTCGTTGGTTAAATCCGTGTAAAAGCGAACCATCTGAAAATGCAACATTAGCAAATCGAGCTGTAGAAATGGTTATTTGTTGACTTTTTTTCATTAAAAATAATTCCATGATTCTTTTAGATGCTCCCATCATATTTACGGGATTAGCAGCCTTGTCAGTTGAAACACAGAAATATTTTTTTGTACCTTTTTCTATTGATTGGTCGATTGTTTTAATGGTATTAAGAACATTAACTTCAATCATACGCATCAAAGTAAAAGGATCTTTTTCACTACGAACATGCTTTAAAGCAGATAAATTTAAAACATAGTCAAATTCTCCATCTTTTTTGATAAATGCATCATATTCCCAAGAACCAATATCTAAAGCGAAAGTTTGAAAATCACCATCAATATACCCGAATGAACTACGGATATCACGAACAAGTTCAACTAAATTATTTTCTGAGATATCTACAACGTGTAGTTTTTTAGGATTTCTTTTGAAAATTTCCTTTGTCACAGCCTGTCCTATAGAACCAGCACCACCAATAACTAAAAAACTAGAGTTTTCTACAATTCTTGCTAATTCCGATTGATTGTTTTGAATATCTTCAAAAAACAATTCTTTTTCTCGACCTATTAAATTTAATATATTCATAATTGTATTTATAAAACATTAAAATAATTCCAATACCATTGAACTGCTTCTTTTAGTCCTTTTTCCAAGTTGTGACTAGGTTTATATCCTAAAAATTGCTCGGCTTTTTCAATAGAAGCATGAGAGTGGGGGATATCACCTTTTCTTTCCGGTCCGTGAATAATATTCACCTCCTTAATTTTTGGATTATAATAGGATAAATAATCTTTTAATAACGTTGTTAGTTGAATTAAATTAGTTCGATCACCTACGGCAGTATTAAAAACTTGTCCTATCGCTTTTTTGTTTTTTGTTTTTGCTGCAAGATAATTCATTTGAATTACATTGTCTATATAAGTAAAATCTCTTGAATTTGTGCCGTCACCATTAATTGTGGGCGACTCTAAATCCATTAATAATTGAGTAAATTTCGGGATTACTGCAGCATACGCACCATTTGGATCTTGACGACGACCGTAAACGTTAAAATATCTTAATCCAATTGTTTCAAGTCCATATGTTTTGTAAAATACCTCAGCATATAGTTCATTAACATATTTTGTTATGGCATAAGGAGAAAGTGGTTTTCCAATCACTTCCTCTACCTTTGGAAGGGAAGTTGAATCACCATAAGTAGAAGAACTCGCTGCAAAAATGAAACGTTTTACTTCAGCATCTCTTGATGCTACCAACATATTTAAGAAACCATTAATATTTACATCGTTTGTGGTAATAGGGTCATTGATACTTCTAGGTACTGAACCTAGTGCTGCTTGATGAAACACAAATTCAACATTATCAACAGCTTTACGACAAATTTCTAAATTTCTAATGTCTCCTTCTATAAAAATAAAATTCGAGTTACTAAGAAGATGTTCAATATTTTCTTTTTTTCCTGTGGAAAGATTATCTAAACATCGTACAATATTTTTGTTTTGTAAAAGTGATTCACAAAGATTAGATCCTATAAAACCAGCTCCACCAGTAACTAAAACAACTTTATTTTTAATCATAGTTTTACTTCTTTATAGTCATTTACATTTTCAAGAAACCATTGATAAGTACTTTGAATTCCGTCGATTAATTCAATTTTTGCTTTCCATCCTGCTTCAGTCATTTTGGAAACATCCATTAATTTTCTTGGCGTACCATCTGGTTTTGTTGTATCCCAAATAATTTCACCTGTGTGACCAACTGTTTTTTGTATGATTTCTGCAAGTTCTTTAATCGAAAGATCTTCTCCTTTACCAAGATTGTATAGGTTATCTTCTAATTTATTTTCTAACGTATAAACCACTGCGTCAGCAAGATCTTCTACATGTAAAAACTCTCTTTTAGGTGAGCCAGATCCCCATAATGTAACAGGCGAATTACCATTTTCTTTTGCTTCGTGAAACTTACGAATCATTGCGGGTAATACATGGGATGTATTTAAGTCAAAATTATCATTCGTTCCATATAAGTTAGTTGGCATCAAACTAAAGTAATCTTTATTAAATTGTTTGCGAATTGCTTCACATGCTTTAACTCCAGTAATTTTAGCGATCGCATACCATTCATTGGTTGGTTCTAATGAATCTGTTAATAAATATTCTTCTTTAAGCGGTTGTGGAGCAAATTTCGGATAAATGCACGAACTACCTAAAAAAATAAATTTTTGAACATCTGATTTTAAAGAAGCATCAATGATATTATTTTGAATCTGCATATTTTCCATTAAAAATTGATACGGAAAATCATTATTTGCTAATATACCTCCAACTCGAGCAGCTGCATCGATTACGATTTCAGGTTTTTCAACATGAAAAAAATCTAATACTTCTTGTTGGTTTCTTAAATCTAGTTCTTTGGATGATTTTCCCAGTAGATTCGTATAACCATTTTTAGATAAATTCCTCCAAATTGCCGATCCAACCATTCCATTGTGACCAGCAATATATATCTTACTGTTTTTATTCATTCGTTTATTCGAAATAATTGTAAGTTTTGAAATTTCCTTCTTTTAAATATTGGTCTTTTTGCATCAAGCGTACATCACTTTTCATCATGTCTTTCACCAAGTCTTGAAGGTTATATTCTGGAACCCAACCTAATTTTTCTTTAGCTTTTGTTGCGTCACCTATTAACAAATCAACTTCTGTTGGTCTGAAATATTTAGGATCTACAGCCAACACTTCTTTACCTATTTCGATTTGAAATTCAGGGTTTTTACATGCTGATACAAATGCTTTTTCATCTACACCCGAACCTTTAAATTCTAATTCGATCCCAACTTCATTAAAAGCCATACGTACGAATTCTCTTACTGGAGTTGTTTTATTCGTTGCTATTACCCAATCTTCTGGTTGATCCGCTTGAAGTATCATCCACATCATACGAACATAGTCCTTCGCATGTCCCCAGTCGCGTTGAGCATCCAAATTTCCTAAGTAGAATTTATCTTGTAATCCAAGTGCAATTCTGGATGCAGCACGTGTAATTTTACGTGTAACAAAAGTTTCTCCTCGTATTGGAGATTCATGGTTAAATAAAATTCCATTACAAGCATACATACCATATGCTTCACGGTAGTTAACTGTAATCCAGAAAGCATACATTTTTGCCACTGCATATGGGCTTCGAGGATAAAATGGAGTTTTCTCAGTTTGAGGAACTTCTTGTACTTTTCCGTATAATTCAGAAGTTGATGCTTGATAGATTCTTGTTTTTTTCTCTAAACCTAACAAACGTACAGCATCCAAAATTCTTAATGTACCCAAACCATCAGCATTTCCAGTATATTCAGGAGTTTCGAAAGATACTGCAACGTGACTCATTGCTGCTAAATTATAAATTTCGTCTGGTTGAATTTCTTGAATTAATCGAATTAGATTAGTACTATCCGTCATATCACCATAATGGAGTATGAAATTTTTATTTTCTAAATGTGGATCTTGGTATAAATGATCAATACGATCGGTATTAAAAAGGGAAGATCTTCTTTTTAAACCATGAACTATGTATCCTTTTTTTAGTAAAAATTCGCTTAGGTAAGCTCCATCTTGACCTGTAACACCAGTAATAAAGGCTATTTTCATTTTACAATATCTTGTTTTATTGAATCTTAATTTTTATGACCGAAAAATAATTAATTTTCAAAATGTTTTAAAAAAACAAAACTAATAAAAATCTACGTGTTTTCAAGGAAGTTACAACAAATAACTATGTATAAAAAAATGATAATTATAAAAATCCGGCAGTTAAAAAATGAAACCACCGATCTTGTGTAAATAAAAACAACAAGAAAAGACCTTCAATAACATAAAATGAAAATTTATAAATAAAGATAAAACTTGCCGTAAGTCGTTTTTTACGTTTTACCCAAAAAGGAATTATAAATA
>CANCJF010000138.1 GCA_947378245.1 Bacteroidota bacterium | reverse complement strand
GCAATCTCTAAGAATTGATTTTCTTTTTCAGATGTTAAGTTTATATTTTTTTCTTCTAATACAGAAAATGAAATGCGAAGTTGATTTTTTTCTTCATTTAATAGACTCAATTCGGTATTCGGATCTTTTTTTTGTTTATGAAATAAATAAGTAATTAATACCCCAATTATTATTCCAATTAGTAGATTTAGAATTTCCATTTTGCTTAGTTAAGGTTACGAAAAGTGAATTTTTGTTTTTTGTATCATGTTGATTCATGTTATTCTAATATCCCTAATCCTTGTCTTATTATTTCTGGTGCACCTGAGGTACAATCTACTACAGTTGTACCATCAAGTTTTCCAAATCCACCATCAATAATCACATCAACTAAACTATTAAAGTGTTCGTAGATTTCATCTGGATCATTATGGTATTCAATGAATGAAGTATCATCTTTTAAAGATGTTGTTGCAAGTGGATTTCCTAATTTTTCAGCTATTTCAATAATAATTGGATTATCAGGAATTCTAATTCCAATTTCTTTTCGGTTTGAATCGAATAATTTAGGAATTTCATTTGTAGCAGGGAGGATGAAAGTAAAAGGTCCTGGTAAAGAGCTGTTCAAAAGTTTAAATATAGGACGATCAATTTGTTTTACATATTTCGATAAATCGCTCATACCAGTACAAATAATTGAAAAATTTGCTTTGTTAAGTTTGACTTCTTTAAACTTAGCTAATTTTTCCAATGCTTTTTTATTGTACAAATCACAACCAATGGCATAAACACTATCGGTAGGAAAGATTACTAATCCTCCTTTTTTTAATACTTCAACCGTCTGATTGATTGCACGTTTATCAATGTTGTTTGGATTAATTTCTAGAATCATAGTTTTGTTTTTATTTCCAAATTTCGCAAGATATTGCTCTATGGTCAGAATATACTTCTTTTTGAATAATAAAATTTCCTGAGTGTAAATTCTTTGAATGAAAAATATAATCAATACGACCTGCAGGTACCTTACCGGCATAAGTTACACCTAAACCACTAGAAGAATTTCTAAAAGCGTCTATGTATAAACCATTGAATATATTATAAGTATAAGACATAGGGGTATCATTGAAGTCCCCACAAATAATAATTGGAAAGGGTGATTGTTGCATGTGTTCTACTACTAATCGTGCTTGTTCTGCACGTTTAGGATATGCGATACGTAATTTTTCGAGTAACAATTGGGCAGTTGATTTTTTTTCTTTGATTTTATGTACTGAATCACTGAAAACCTGGTATTCATCTTTTTTAAATTTGATGGATTGTAGATGAACATTATAAACTCTAAAAGTATCTTTACCTTTTACGATATCAGCAAAAATACAATAATTATTATCTATATTTAAAGGATCATCGAACACAATATCTCCACGAGAAATCATGGGATATTTTGATAGCATTGCAATACCGAAATTTTGTCTTCCTTCCAATTTATGGCTGTACTTTTCATGACAGAAAGGAGTTTCTAAAAGACCTTTAAGTGTATCTCTTGTTGGAAATTTGGTAGGTCGATCTTGGTGATAAAATTCTTGAAAGCAAATGATGTCTGAATTTTGATCTTGTAAATACTTAAAAATATTATTGCGATTCACATATTTTCCAGCATCGCTCCATTCGTATAAGTCAAACAGTCGAACGTTGTAACTTGTGATTTTTAGTACAGGAATAGAATCATTTTGTTTATATTCTTCAGTTCCAAAAGGCATAGATACAGTTCTGAAATGTAGTTTTCCTCCAAAGATTAGTACTAGAATAATTAGCAAGACCATCCTAGATTTCATGATTATCCAATATACCAAAAACAATAATGTAAATAAAAGTATTACTGGATATGCAAGTCCGAAAAATGGTAAAATCCAAAAATCAGATGGATGAACAAAGGGGCAGAGGTAAGCCAATAGCAAACAACCTAAGCAAATAAATGTTAGGATCTTCATAAGTGAAGAAAAACGAGCTATGGTCGAAATAATATTACCCATTTTTGTTGCTTTGTTGGAATAAAAATTCCTTTTCTTTGGAAGATAATGATTCGTAACCTGATTTAGTAATTTTATCTAAAATTGCATCCACGCGATCTTGGTTTGCTTTTTTTTGTTCGATATATTCTTCATCTGTCAAAGGTCGACCGCCTCGTTCTACTTTAAGTTTATTTTTCTTCACAAAGAAATCTCTTCTAAAAATCAAAAAGACTTTATCGGTAAAATATGTGAAACGAGTAAGAATATTTGTTGGTTTATTGTTTGTTTTAATCGAAATATAACCGATGATTCCACCGCCAATATGAGCAAAATGTGCTGTTCCGTCAGGAATTCCAAGACTTAATAAGTCATAAATAAAATAAATACCTGCTAAAACTAAAATTTTAATAGGTAAAATACCAAAAAGCATAATTTTAGTATCAGGTTTGTATAGCGCAACAGCCATAAAAATTGCCATAATAGATCCAGATGCACCAACAATAATGGATTGAGAATTGGATAAGGCAGGAAAGAGTTCATGTGCGATGATTTCAAGTAGTCCACCAACCAAACCGCCTAGAATATAAATGTTTAAGAGTTTTTTTTTACCAAAAAATTGTTCATAGAGTTGACCTGCAAAAAATAAGAACAACATATTAAATAAGAAGTGTAAAAATTCAAAATGAGAAAAAATACTAGTTACTAAGCCCCAAGGTTTAGTAATTAATCCTAAAAAATCAGCTTGTAATGCAAAAATATCGTGTAATAAAATTGATGTAGATTGTTCAATTTCAGCATTTCCTAATAAGCGTGTAAATACATGCAGAAATCCAATAATAATAAATACAAATGCATTTACAAATAACAGTTTAATATGCATACCACCAAATTGATATCGGTGTTTTAAATCCTGAAAAATATTCTTATCATCCATATTAATAGAAATTTTTTCGATTTTTATTCCAAATAAAGACTAATATAAAACCTGTAACAGCACCGCCTACGTGTGCAAGGTGTGCAACATTGTCGCCAGGTGCGTGGTAACTATTGTAAACTTCATATAAAAAATATACTGAAATTAGGTATTTAGCTTTGACAGGAATGGGAGGGAAAAGTAACATTAATTCGGTGTTAGGGAATAAGAAAGCAAAAGCAGCCATGATTCCAAAGATAGCACCAGAAGCGCCAACCATTGGTGTGTAAGAGTTTTGAATGTATTTAGCCAATTTTACACCGTCGATTTTAGTGTAATCAGGTAGTTGTGATAGATAATTAGAGAATCTAATTTGCAAATCAGCATTGGTATGGCTTTCACGTATGATATTATTTACTGTATCGATGTCAATTGTACTAGATAGTGCATTTTTTAATTGATGAATTTCATAAACTCCGATAATGTTATATAGTGCAAAAGCACCGATTGCAGATGCTATATAAAAAATAAAAAAGCGTTTTGGTCCCCAAATTCGTTCTAAATGAGAACCGAACATTACTAATAATAACATGTTAAACACGATATGTAGAAAATCTGTGTTTGAATGCATAAAGAAATAGGTAATGATTTGAAAAGGTTTAAACAAGGGAGAATTCACATAGTGTGCACCAAATAGAGCAATTAAATCTATTCCTTGATTTTGTAGAATAAATGTTGCAAGAAAAAACAATCCGTTTAATATCAGTATGTTTTTGGTAACTTGAGGTATGTTAGAGAATGAATTCATATTAAAAGTTTTTAAGAATTTCTTCCGTTGTTAAAGTATGTAAAATTCGTTTTCCTTGTGGTGTACATTGGTGTTCTTTACATTGAAATAAAGTGTCAAATAAATTATTTGCGGTTTCTTTGTTCCAACTTACTTTTTTTGTGGCGTTTGCCACTGCAATTCCAACAGCAATTTCATGTGCAATCTCTGATTTGTCGATCGTTTCCATTGCTAATTTCTCAGAAATCACTTGAACCGTATATAATATTGAATCGTCATTTAATTCTGCAGGTGCACCAGTTATTTCTAGACCATCTTCGTTTAGGGACCAATTATACCCCATACGTTCTAACGTCGTTTTGTTTTCTTCCCAAAGTAATTTCGATGAAGAAGAACAATCTATTTGTAAAGGGAAAAGAAGTTGTTGAGAATTTAATGCTTTAATGACAAATGTTTGCATAATTTCATCATACAGTATTCGTTCCTGTGCTCTTGTTGTATGTAAAACTAAAAAACCACTTTTAGTAGGGTATAGCATTAGGTTTCCCTTTACAATATAATCTTTTTTGATTTCTTCTAATTTAATATCCAAGGTAGGAAATTCATCTTTACTTTCCTTTATTTCCTCGATGCTATAAAAATTATCCCAATCCTCTGTTTTAAAATTATTGCCACCAAACCCACTACTTTTAATAGCATTACTCATTCCTGATGAAGTAGATTTTGAGGTAATCGTACTAGAAGAATTAAATGGATTGTAATTTGGATTAATTGTAATTTTTGGTTCAACAACAGGTTTATCAATCATTTCATAAGGTAGATCAAAACCCATCTCTTGTTCAAAATCGAGACTTGGAGCGATGTTGTATTTTCCTAGCGCTTGTCGAATTGAACTTTTAAGAATTGTATATATCTCTTTATCTTCTTCAAATTTTATTTCTGTTTTTGTTGGATGAACATTCACATCAATCGAGGATGGATCAACTTCAAAAAATAAGAAATAGGAAGCAAAGGTTTTAGGTACTAATAAATTCTCAAAAGCTTGAGTTATGGCATGGTTGAAATAAAAATCTTTGAAGAAACGATTGTTCACAAAGAAATATTGTTCACCACGTGTTTTTTTTGCAGCTTCAGGTTTTCCTATATATCCTGAAATTTTAACAATTCCTGTAGTTTCATCTACTGGTACCAATTTATCGTTAAAAGACTTTCCGAACATATCAACGATACGCTTTCTTAAGTTTCCTTCAGGAAGCATATAGCAGATTGTATCATTATGATGAAGAGAAAAACTCAATTCAGGATGCGCCATAGCTACACGAATAAACTCTTCTTCAATGTGTTTAAATTCAATTGCATCAGATTTTAAAAAATTTCTTCGAGCTGGTACATTAAAAAATAAATTTTTTATAGCAAAAGAAGAACCTGGTTTACAAGTAACTTGTGTTTGATCAACAATTTTACTTCCTTCAATTTGAATTGAAATTCCAATTTCATTTTCAGGTTTACGAGTTTTTAATTCAACATGCGCAATTGCAGCGATTGAGGCCAGTGCTTCACCACGAAAACCCTTAGTTTTTAGTGCGAAAAGATCGTCGATTACGCTTACTTTACTTGTTGCGTGACGTTCAAATGCCATTCGAGCATCTTGTTCAGACATTCCACTTCCATTATCAATCACTTGTATTAAAGTTCTTCCAGCATGTTTAATATACACATCTATCGAAGTTGCTTTTGCATCGATGGCATTTTCTACTAATTCTTTAATTACAGAGGCAGGTCTTTGAATAACTTCACCTGCAGCAATCTGATTAGCAATATGATCTGGTAATAAACGAATTATATCACTCATTGGGGTTTAGTATCCTTTTAATGCTAATACAAATCGTAAACATTCCGTGTAAGAGAATTTATTTTTTTTGAATTTTAATTTTCCTTTAATTTTAATGTTGATACCATTTTGTTTTACTTGAATAGAAGTATTTTCAATGCTTTTAAAGAAATCTTGACTTGAAGTAAACGCTGGGAAAATCATTTCAACAAATGTAGTGATACTTTCTGAGCCACTAATTTTTAATAATGTATTTATATCTCCTTCAATATTTAATAAATAGGGATTTTTCTTTTTGATCAGATTGTCTGAATTAATTCCAATAAAAAAAGTAGTAGGTGATAATGAGTCTATGATGTAGTTTTGATTTCCGATAGTTAATCCTTTCAAATTTGACTGAATCCCCCATTTTCTAAAGTTTTCAGAAAAATTGAGATGCTGATTAAGATGGAAAGGTTTATCAAATTCAATAAGCATATCTGTCATAGGTTGTACGAAAAAACCTAAATTATGATTTCCACCTTCTTGAATATTCATTCCTTGATAATTCCAAGAAATATTTTTGATTTTAGGTAATTTTTCTTTATTTGAAATTGGAAATAATTGTTCAAAAACAGTTACATAATTATCTGGAATCATTGCACAAGAAACATGTAATCCTTTTGGTTTTAAGCAATAAGTTGAATTATTAGGTATTGATTTAGAAACATTTAAATTTGATTCTATAATAAATTCATTGTCCTTAGCAGAAATTTCAATATTACCTTTCCCGTATTTTGATTCATCGGATAAAATTTCAATAAGTACATCGTTTTTATTGGATATTTTAAAAGGATTTTCTCGTCTAGTAGATAATATTTCATTTCCAATCTTAACAAGTTCTTCTTGAGATATCAAGTCACTAGGGGATAGGCACGTTAATATAAGACCTACATTTTCATTGCGAGTAATCGTTGTTGTCGAATTAATAAATTGTTTTCCATTTTCTTCAAATTGTGATGGAGCATTTAAGTTAAATAGCACCCCTAATAATTTACCCTGTTTGATGGGCTTAACAAATATTCCAATTTGTGATAAAAAATTGATGCCTAATTTTTTTTGATCAGCATTTTCTGATTCTTTCGTGATAAAATTCATGATTTTATCTAAAGCTTGTTGATCTCTAGATGTTACCAGTATATCATACGAAGTGTTTTTAATGATTTTTTTTCCATCAACACGAATTGAAATTTCAGAATTCGAAGGTATATATTCTAAATTAGAATCGTTAGAAACCTCTAATAATAAAGAGGATAAATAAAATAACCCCCAAATAAATAACAGTGAAACAACTGTTAATAATAGACCTTTAGTACGTGATTGTTTTTGCATACGTAAAGATAGTATCTTTGCAAATAATTTTAGAAAAATATGGGAAAATTTTTATTTTATATTGCAAGATTACTCGGATGGAAAATTGATGCTAATGCACCCGAAGGAATTAAGAAAGCAGTTATTGTTGTAGGTCCTCATACTTCAAATTGGGATTTTATAATCGGTAAAATTGCATTTATGCAATACGGTATTCAAGGTCGTTTTTTAATTAAAAAAGAATTATTTTTCTTTCCATTTGGTTATTTCCTAAAAAAATTAGGTGGTATACCTGTTGATCGTAAAAAGAACAATCGTTTTACTGAGCAGGCTGTTGATTTTTTTGATAGTAATGAATCTATGTTTATGGTTTTTACTCCAGAAGGAACGCGAAAGTATAATCCAAATTGGAAAAAAGGGTTTTATTATATTGCACAGAAAGCACAAGTTCCAATATACATAGCTTATATTGATTTTTCTACTAAAACAGGTGGGTTTCATTCATTGTTTCAACCTACAGGAGATGCAGATGCAGATATTTTAGTAATTAAAAAAATCTTAGGTCAATACAAAGGTAAGTTTCCTGAAAATGGAATTTACTAAGTGTTTATCTCAGTATAAACTTTGAATTATTTATTTAATATAACATTAAAAAATATAACTTTAGCTAAATCTATTTAACATAAT
>CANCJF010000137.1 GCA_947378245.1 Bacteroidota bacterium | reverse complement strand
AACCATATAAGATTCTGTGTTGGTATCCAAATATAATTCATTTTTTTTAACTTTGTTTTTCAAAGCAGTCATGAACTAGCTTGTAAGAGTGTTCTCTTTTAAAGAGGCACTCTTTCTTTTATAATCATGTTCAAAAGCCGTGTTATTTTTGAATAACGTAAAAGTTAACTCTAATAATTTTCTTTGTACGGCTATTAGTCCTTTCATTTTTATACCGCTTTTTGATACGATTCGACTGTATAAATCCCTAAATTCTTCGATTTTCTTGACAGCGCTTAATGATGGTAAATGCATACATTTTCTTAAATATCTATTTCCTCTTTTAGATATTCTCGGCTTTCCTTTTACTGATGTACCTGATTGTTTTTCTTTTATATCAAAACCTGCATAGCTTGCAAGTTGTTTTTTATTCCTAATTAATTCAAATCCATTTGTTTCCGCTAATATTGTAACAGCTGTCAATTCACCAATTCCAGGAATAGTTGTCATTCTTTCTACTTGCTGTTTTAACGCTCTATCCGAATTTTTTAGTTGTGTAATTTCTTGTTTAATCTCCCTCTCTTGTCGATTTAAAAACTTTATTCGATCACTAAACCTTTTTATACTATTGTAGTTTGGGTCACCCTCAGATTCTTCTGCATGTATTTGATTTTTTATCACTGAACGTTCGTTTACTAATTGATCTCGCTCTCTTGTTAACTGCTGTAAGTTTTTGTAAAGTTTAGTTGGTTTCTTCCAGTTTTCTAATTTCCTACTTAACCCAAAATGAGAAATAGCTTCTGAACAAGTTTTATCAGTAATTGTTTTTGTTTCCAAGGTGCGTATATAACTACTGATTTTGTTCGGTAAAACAATACATACTAGTAAATCATTTTCAACTAAAAAATTAGCAAACTTTTGATGGTAAATTCCCGTCGCTTCCATTACAACTTGTAAAGAAACCGATGAATCTGTATTCTTTTTAAGCCATTTTAATAAAGCTGTAAATCCAGTATCTTTATTACTAAAAACCCTATGTAAGTTTAGATTGATTTGTAAATCACTATCTAACACACCTAAAGTAACAACCAATTCTTTTTTTGCAACATCAACTCCTAAAATCTGTTTTAAAACATTCATAATTAAATAATTAAATCACAAAAGTGAATATCTCTCTTCGTTTTTTCTCCTGCTGGATATTCTGGATATTAGTTTTGGTTAAAATTCTAACTCCTTACATTCTGTTCAAACTCTAAGAAATAAAAAAGATTGAGGTTATATCTTATATTGAATATACTTGATAGTTATTTGACATATAATGAACTCTCAATCTTCTCACTTTATTTTGTAAAAATATTAACGATACAAACATAGGAGGCATATAAGATTATCTACTTTAAACCAAGGAGTTCGTTGATGTGTTTGATTTGAGAAGGAGTACCGAGTACGAAAAGTTTAGAATGAGGAACTATTTCTTCTTCTCCGGTAGGATTGATAATGTATTTTCCTTCAGCAGTTTTGTAACCGATGATGGTGACCGAAGTAATGGTACGGATTTTTAACACTTTTAAATCCTTTAATTTTTTGAATTGATATTCTGTTGGTAATTCATTAAATGCAATAGATTCTATATTCACACCTTCATTTCCTTGTGAACGGATGGAGTCTAAAAATTCGACTACATCTGGATTAGCTACTAAAGAAGCCATGTGAGTCCCTCCGATAGAATCTGGCATGATTACATTATCTGCACCTGCAAGTTTTAATTTTGATACTGATGCTGAATTTGTAGCTCTTGAGATAATTTTCAAAGATTTATTGAATTCTCTTGCTGAAAGTACCACATAAAGATTATCTGCATCTTTTGGAAGACAAGAGATAACTGCGATTGCTTTATCTAGTTTTGCGCTTGCTAACACTTCATCGTCCGTAGAATCACCTTTGATGAATATGTAATTTTCAACTAAGTGGCTTTTTTCGAATTCTTCTTCGTTGTTATCAATAATTACCAATGGCGTTTTTTTACTGTGAAGGTCTTCTGCAACTTGTTTTCCAACGCGACCAAAACCGCAAATTACCACATGATTTTCCATTGTACTTAATTGTTTTTTTGTTTTATATTGTTTGAGGTTGATTTTATAATCTCCACCCATGATATATTTTGTGATGGAAGAAATCGCTAATGCGAAGGTACCAAAACTTATGATTATAAGAAAGATGGTAAATAATTTACCTGAAGTACTTAATTCGTGCGTTTCTTCAAAGCCAACTGTAGCCGTTGTGATTACAGTCATATAGAATGCATCTAATAAGGACCAATGTTCTATGAGCATAAAACCGATAGTTCCTAGTGTAACAATTGATATAATTATCCCTAGAAAGATATATACCCTCTTAAAGAGTTTTAAATTTTCAATGATATTTCTCACAGTTCCCAAACAGTTGGTTTTTTTAATCTTTTAAAGCCAAAAAAATGTTTGTGTTCTAGTATCCATGCCATTGCGAAATAAATCAACAATGGAGAACCGAGAGTAATGAAAGAAGCATAAATAAATCCCACCCTAACCTTTGAAGAACTAATTCCTGAAGTACGTGCAATCCACGAACACACTCCGTAGGAACGCATTTCAAAAAAGAAGGCGATTTTTTGAATCAGTTTCATTATTTGAGTAATTGATGTCCAATTTTACAAGACAAGCATTTCTTTCTATTGCAAAATTCGTTTTTTAATTCCAATAATCCTTGAGAATCTTTGGCTGAATTTATAGATAATCCCATTTTTTTCCAATTATTTACAATTGAATTCTTTTCAGGTGGTATATTTTCTAAGAGTACAAAAGCTTTTTCTGTTAAACTTTCATTGTTTTGATACATACCCCACCAATAAAGAACTGGAACAATAACATTGATAAGAATTAATTCTTTCACGTTGCGAGACATATTTATGCTGTGAGGTTTAGTTTCTACTTCAAAATGATAATGTGTACTATAATATTCATTCATGGTAAATTTTTCATGATAAAACCAGTTTAACCATTCTTCAATGGCCGTATTCAAAAAATCAAAAAATCGCTGCTGTGTTATCAAAGCTGCCAATTGTGCTATACGAAATGGTGGGAAGCCAGGAGCTCTTGTTCCGAAAAATTTCCAAGAAGTAGGGTTCATTTGATGTAAATTATATTTTGTACGGTAGAATTTCCCTTGTTCTTTCAAATTTTCAACATAAGAATCATTCAAATTCGGAGGTAACAGATTAGCTACATCTAGTAATATAGCTTCGATCATTTCTTTATTTTCTTTCCAATAAATAGTCGAAGGAATTTTTTGAATGAGTTCTTGCATGGGTAAACGATTGACTTTTGTCCCTAGTATATTTGCAACTTGCTCCATAATTACATGATTCAAATCAAAATTAAATGCTTTAAAACGTGATGAAATAAGATTTACTTTTCGTTCTAAACGTTGAATAACGGCAGTTTCAATTTGGTTATTTAGATGAATCTCACCTGTATTTTGTATTTCATCTTCACAAGGAATCCATTTTTGATTAGAAAGTAATTTATTGTAATGTTCGAAATTGGAAGGCTGAATATAATTTTTCAGTTCTAGGGTTGGAATTTCTTCATTGTTAATGAATACAGGTTTATCGTGATTATAAACAACATGTAAAATTACGTTTTCATAAGCAGTGTCAATTTGATGGTTATGTTTGTACCAATCGGAAGAGTTAATGTGTATCTCAATGTTTCCCATCCAAGTCATACCATCAATAGTTATTGAACCATTTGAGAAGTCTGGTCCACTATTTTGGTTGTGGATTCCAAAAGAGAGGATGGCTAGTGGTCGCCCGTCGGTTAAGAATAAATTAGATAGTGGGAGATTTTTTGTTTTCCAGAGGTAATGAAGGTATTCTTCTTTCATAGAGAGTTGATTTTTAGTGGTTTTTAAAAATTTACTCTATTTAAGTTAGTGAAAATTGTTGTTAATGTAACAATTTTTCAATGTGAAAATGTAACAATTTCTTGTGGGGGATTTCGCGATGCGAAAAGGAGGTGCGGTGTGTATAAGGGATGTGGGTTTTGTGCGATAAATGAGCCGCAATGTGTTGCGGATGTAAGTGGTGAGGTTGTGCTAGCGCTCGATTTCGATGCTGAAATCTGGGGTGAGAATGAAGCGGGCATCGATGGATTTTTCGGTACCTGGCATTTCGAGTCCTTTGATTTTGGCTGTTTTACCAGTGGTAATAAGATCTACGACTTGTTTATCTGTTAGTTTTTTATTTAGTAGGCCAAATGGTATTTTAAATCCGCAAGTAGAGAAATTAGCGCAACCGTATGCAGTGTTTCCTTTGCGTAGATTAACCTGTTTGCATTTAGGGCACAATAATTCTTCCGGATTTTCGGTTTTCTTTTCCTTTTTCTCGCGTGGTTTAGAAACTTTCTCTTTGACAACCTCCACTGGTTTTTCAGTTGCTATAGCAATCACACGTTTCGTATTAAAAATTACCTCTTCTGTTAATTCAGAAACCATTTGTACCAATTCCTGTTTGAAGGTATCTAATTCGTATTCTCCTTTTTCGATCAGACGAATTTTACGTTCCCAATTACCTGTAAGTTCGGGACTTTTTAATAATTCGTTTTGAATCGTATCTATCAAGTCTACTCCTGTTTGTGTAGGAACAATGTTTTTCTTTTTTCGTTCGATGTATTTACGACGAAATAGCGTCTCGATGATGTTCGCACGCGTGGATGGTCGACCGATACCATTGTCTTTTAACAACTCTCGCATTTCTTCATCTTCCACTTGTTTCCCTGCCGTTTCCATGGCACGTAACAACGTTGCTTCCGTATAATATTTCGGTGGGGAAGTCTTACCTTGATGCACTTTTGGTTCGTGCGGTCCAGATTCTCCTTCTTCGAAATGAGGCATTACTGTTTCCTCCTCCCCTTTTTTATCCGATTCACTTTGCTTTTCATTGCTGTAAACCTCTCTCCAACCTGGCTCGATAATCTGCTTTCCTGTTGCTTTGAATTCAACTTGACCTACCTTACCAAGTACTGTTGTGTTAGACACTTTACATTCTGGATAAAAAACAGCAATAAAACGTTTAGCTATCAGGTCATAGATTTGTTTTTCGTTCAGTGGTAAACCTTGTGGAAATTCACCTGTAGGTATAATTGCGTGGTGATCTGTTACTTTTTTATCGTCAAAAACTGCTTTTGACTTTGGAATAGGTTTTTGTAATAAAGGCGCAATTAAACGTTCGTACGGTTTCATCGCTTGTAAAATATCAGGTACTTTCGGATGAATATCTTCCGAAAGGTAGGTTGTATCTACACGTGGATAGGTCACCAATTTCTTTTCGTATAAATTTTGAATCCCTCTCAACGTCTCATCCGCAGTAAAGGCGTATTTACGATTGGCTTCTACCTGAAGAGCTGTCAAATCAAACAATCTAGGATTTCCTTCTTTTCCTTCTTTTTGTTCGAAGGAGGTTACCTCGAAATTATGTTGTTTTAAGTATTCTAATCCTTTTTCCGCTTTCTCTTTCGAGCGAATTCGGTCTATGGTTGCTGTAAATTCCGTTTCTCGGTAAGTAGTTTTTAGTTCCCAGTATTCATCCGTAACGAAGGCTTCAATTTCCTTGTGACGTTGCACGATCATTGATAAAGTAGGCGTTTGTACACGACCAATAGAGAATGTTGCTTTACCACGACCAAATTTTACAGTAAATAGTCGCGTCGCATTCATTCCTAACATCCAATCACCGATTGCACGAGCACTACCAGCTTTGTATAAATTATCGTATTTGGTAGACTCTACCAATTTAGAAAAACCTTCTTTGATTGCTTCTTCTGTCAAGGAAGAAATCCATAAACGTTTGATTGGAACATTGCATTTTGCTTTCAACAATACCCAACGTTGAATTAATTCTCCCTCTTGCCCGGCATCCCCACAGTTTATAACCTCTGTACAGTTTTGCACCAAACGTTCGATGGTATGAAATTGTTTTTTGGAGGATTGCTGGTCAATGAGTTTGATTCCAAAGCTGGTAGGAACCATTGGTAAATCTTCCAAGCGCCAGAATTTCCATTTTTCGGTATAATCTTGTGGTTCTTTCAGTGTACATAAGTGTCCGAAGGTCCACGTGACTTGGTACCCATTTCCTTCCATATAGCCGTCCTTAGCCTGTGTAGCGCCGATTATTTTGGCGATATCACGTGCGACACTTGGTTTCTCTGCTATACAAACAATCATAGGGAATTATTGGGAGAGCGAAGATAATCATTCCACATTAAATGCTGGTCTCATTAATGAAATTTCCGCTCTTGAAATACCAATTGCTTTTGCTTCTACTTCCCAAGTACGAACAACAGATATTAACTCATTAATAATTTCATTCATTTCATTAGCGTTTAACTGAAAGTAAGGACCTACAGATTGAGCTAATTCAATATCAAGCGCATTATTATTTATATCTATGTTTAATGCCAGACCATTTTTATCAATAGATGGATTAATGTCAAAAGCAGGAGATAAAATCCATTGGTTATTAATCAATAAAAAGCCATGATTTCGCAGGTGGTCATCCGTATTTGAGATTAAAATATTGAAAACTATTCTTCTCCAAAGTTGATGAAGGACAACCTTGTTATTTTGAAGATTATACTGAATAAACTCCGCAACATCTAAATAACTAGCCTGTTTATCTTTTAACGTAGATTCATTATTTCCTGTCATCGTCATTGCAGAAGCAAAATGAATTCGTTGTAATTTTTCTCTGTCAAATCTTTTCGTGAAAAAAGTATGCTGTTTCCCTAGAATTATTTCAGCTTTCGATTCAGCCATCGGAATACCTGCTTTTGTTGCTAGACGATAGGCTACATATTCCCAAGCACCTTTATTGATTGTATCTAATTTAGAAGGAAACTTTGCAATCCACAAATTGCCTGCTTCATCTAAAATATTTGCTTTCGGTCGAGCTCCTCCTAATGAAGATCCTGGTGCTAATAAAATTTCAATCCATTTTCTAACATCCGCATTATCCTTATCCGATTCCAACAACTTAATTCCACTCTGAAGTTCTCTTATCGAAGCCCAAGGAGGTGTAGGAAACGAATTGTCATCATCTAAAAAAGGACCATCTAACTCACTTTTAAACCTCAAACCTCCCATTCTTCCAACATCATTGACACCTAATAAAAAATCAAGTTCGCTCAAGAAACTAGAAGGAGTTTGAGATTTTATAGATTCTCTTCGTTTCATTAACGTTCTCCCCCAAGTATCAGGCATCGTATCATTAAACACACCAAAACTATTTTTATCGATTGGGTATTGCTCTCCGGTGTACCAACTAATTTCTGGATCAAGTAAAAATTGATTTTGCGTTTTAAGAAATATTTTATCGAAACTGAAACTAAATAACTGTTTTCCCTTCCCTGAAATACATGAAATTGTACCCATCAAAATTGGTTCATCGTTTTGTCTTAACCAATCGGCAAATACAAAAATAGTTTTGCTTTGATTTACCATATTATTTGCCGTTTAACAAATTCATATCTTGTATCAAACGACCTTGTTCATCGTCTGCAGCTAACTTTAAGAAATCATTGTGTAATCCTAACACACGAAACACATTGAAATACGCTCCTAAAGAAACGCTTGGATTTCCTTTTTCAATTTGATAGAGCGTTGAACGATCAATTCCAGCTCTTTCGGCAACTTGAATGGTTGTGAACTTACGTCGTTTACGCGCCAACTTTATGTT
>CANCJF010000136.1 GCA_947378245.1 Bacteroidota bacterium | reverse complement strand
TTATTCCCGAGTAAAAGGAATGATTAAAACAATCAAAGCAAAAGGTACAACCCCCATTGCTAGATCTTTAGAAGCTGCTGCTGCAGATTTTCCAGATATGAGCTCACGCAACATTATCATTTTAATAACGGATGGATTAGAAGCATGTGACAATGACCCTTGTGTTATTGCTAAAAAATTACACGACAAAGGCGTTGTAGTCACTCCTTTTGTAATAGGTCTTGGATTAGATTTATCTTATTTAGAAAAATTTAAATGCATAGGAAGTTATTCTGAGGCAGAATCTAAAAGTGCTTTCAAAAATGCATTGAAAAGTGTCGTAAATAAAGCGTTAGTAAACACTACAGTTGAAGTAGATTTAAAAGATATTACTGGAAAACCAACTGAAACTGATGTTACTTTGTTCTTTTACAAAGCAGGAACAAATCAATTGAAATACACCATGCAACATACAATTAATCGTTATGGTAACCCTGATACTTTAATTCTTGACCCATCAATTCATTATGACTTAGTAGTAAACACCCTTCCCCGTAAAGAAGTTAAAGACATTACGATCAAAAAAAATACACATAATACGATTCCGGTAGATGCACCTCAAGGATATATTCGTTGTAGATTAAATAATGCATCAAAAAGTTATTTAATCGAAAGTCGTGTAATGTTAAAAAATGACTCTAAAACATTGAATACTCAAGATTTAAATGAAAACGAAAAATATATAGTAGGTAAGTATACCGTAGAAGTACTCACGCTACCACGTCAATATTTTACGGTACAGGTAAATCAAAGTAGTACAACAAATATAGATTTTGAGGCGCCAGGACTATTTACTTATAAATGTAATAACCCAACCGTTGGACAGGTTTTTATAATGAATAATGAAGGGATATGGGACTGGGTATGTAACCTTGATGGACAATCACTATCAGGCCAATGGAACTTACAGCCAGGTCACTATAAAATTTCCTATCGATTAAAAAGTATTAAATCTTCCATCTATTCGTATGAACAAGATTTTAGAATATTATCCAATAAAACAACCTCAATAAATTTATAAGCATGATTGAATTTGAAATTTTCGGAAACAAAGATACTCGCTCTGGTTTTGGAGAAGGTTTACACGAATTAGGAAAAAACAATTCGGAAGTTGTTGCACTTTGTGCTGACTTAATCGGCTCCTTGAAAATGGACGCTTTCGTAAAAGATTTTCCAGAACGATTTTTTCAAGCAGGTATTTCAGAAGCGAACATGATCGGTATGGCTGCTGGTATGACCATCGGAGGGAAAATTCCTTTCACTGGCACTTTCGCTGCGTTTTCAACAGGTCGTGTGTACGATCAAATTCGTCAATCGGTTGCTTATTCTAATAAAAACGTTAAAATTTGTGCTTCTCACGCTGGACTTACATTGGGGGAAGACGGAGCAACACACCAAATCTTGGAAGACATCGGAATGATGAAGATGTTACCAAACATGACGGTGATTGTTCCTTGTGATTTCAACCAAACAAAACAAGCGACATTAGCGATTGCAGAACACGAAGGACCAGTATACTTACGTTTCGGTCGTCCAGTAATGCCTATTTTCATTAAACCGGATGCGGAATTCAAAATCGGTAAAGCAGATGTATTAATCGAAGGTACAGATGTGACAATCGTTGCTTGCGGACACTTAGTATGGAAATCCATCGAAGCAGCAAAAGTATTAGAAGCACAAGGTGTAAGTGTTGAATTAATCAACATGCATACCATCAAACCATTGGATAAAGAAACGTTATTGAAATCCTTAGCGAAAACAAAATGTGTGGTAACTGCCGAAGAACACATGCGTGCTGGTGGATTAGGTGATTCTGTCGCACAAGTGATCACAACAGAATTTCTCGTACCACAAGAACTTGTAGCGGTTAACGACTCTTTCGGTGAAAGTGGAACACCAATGGAATTGATGACAAAATACCACATCGATTCACAAGATGTTGTTGATGCTTGTTTAAAAGTTATAAAAAGAAAATAATTTAATTTATCGAAGCCATAAATTGGCCATTTAGGAAATTTAAGTAGAAAATAAGTGGAATGAAACGTTGTCAAACCCTTGTTTGAACTCAGCCTTCTAATTTTTAGTATAAAAATTAGCGAAAGGCGTTTGTGAGTTTGGGTGCAGACAGTGAAATGAATCGTAATTTTCAATTAAATTTCATAGAGGCCTAGACTTTTTTGGCTCCACCTTTTTTTGGCAATGAAAAAAAGGTGGAATAAATGAAAAAACATGATATCAGAATCATCCTTCTTATCCCTTCAAGGTCAAACCAACCCCTACCCTTATCTTATCGATGTAGCATCTGCCGAAGGCATCTACATTTACGATAAATCAGGAAAAGCATACGTGGATATGATTGCCGGCGTTGCTGTAAGCAATGTCGGGCACTCCCATCCTAAAATCAAACAAGCCATCAAAGACCAGGTCGACAAGCACATGCACGTCATGGTCTATGGCGAATACATCCAAGACAGTACCTTGGCCTTGTGTCAAAAATTAACATCCCTCCTACCTGAAAATTTAAACTGTGTATACCCCGTAAATTCAGGTACAGAAGCCAACGAAGCGGCTATCAAACTTGCGAAACGTGTGACTGGAAGAACTGAAATCGTTTCTTTTCGTGGATCCTACCATGGAAGTACCAACGGATCGATGAGTATTTCTGGGAATGAAGTCAAAAAACAAGCATTTCGACCACTATTACCAGATGTGCGTTTTTTACAACACAATAACATACAAGAGTTAGAGCAAATCACAAACAAAACAGCCGGCGTCATCTTAGAAACCATTCAAGGGGATGCTGGTGTACGAGAATCTTCCTTCGAATTTTTAACTACACTTAGAAACCGATGCAACGAAGTCGGGGCCTTACTCATATTCGATGAAATTCAATGTGGTATGGGTCGCGCGGGACGCACCTTCGCATTCGAACGCACAGGAATCGTTCCGGATGTACTTACCTTAGGAAAAGCCTTAGGAGGTGGATTACCAATTGGAGTTTTAGTTTCTTCCCATGAAAATCTAAAAGAATTCACCTACAATCCAATGTTGGGTCATATCACGACCTTTGGAGGTAACCCAGTTATCGCGGCAAGTGCCAATGCTTTTTTAGAGGTGCTTACCACCGAAGTTAACTACACCGAAGTAGATCGTTTAGGACAACTCTTGGTCGACCTACTCTCATCCGAACAAGAAATCAAAGAAATCCGTCGTGTGGGAATGATGTTCGCTTTCGATATGGAATCCATTGAACGCGTAGAAAAAGTCGTAAAACGTTGCTTAGAATTGGGATTGATTAGTTTCTGGTTTTTATCGCATCCGTATAGTTTCCGTTTGTCTCCGCCTCTAACAATCACGGAGGAGGAAATGAAAAAAGCGGGTGAAATTATTTTGAGAGCGATTAGAGAAACAAGGTAATTTGAAGATTTGTTGATTTGAAACCTCCGCTACACTGGATTTGTACCGCGAAGCAGCTACGAAGTTAACCCTGAGGTACAACAAGCTCTGCTGGATTTTCGGAACGAAAAAACTACAAATTCAATCCTTATTTTCCATCAAAAAATAACCGAAAATAAATTTTATTAGATTAAAAATAAGTCCTACTTTTAATCTCAAAATCAAACACTTATTTTCAAAACGATGGCTTCAAATTTCTTAACAGCACGCTGGGAAAATTACTTATGGCCAATTATGAAATTGACCCTAGTTTACTCACAAAATACATTCCTTATGGAACCGAATTAGATCTTTGGGAAGGAAAATGTATGGTATCCTTAATCGGTTTTATGTTTTTAGACACCAAACTAAAAAAGGTAAAAGTGCCATTTCATTCCAATTTTGAAGAAGTTAACCTTCGTTTTTACGTAAAAAAGCTAGACAATGGGATTTGGAAAAGAGGGGTGGTTTTTATCAAAGAAATTGTTCCAAAACCTGCTATCACACTCATCGCAAACTCTTTGTACCAAGAACATTACCATACCATGCCGATGAAACATGCTTGGGAAATTTCAGACAAGAACCTATTGATTGAATATGCTTTTTTCTACAAAAAAAATTGGCATTCATTTAGCATAACTACCGAACCTACCCTCAATGAAATTACAGAAGGAAGCGAAGAAGAGTTTATCACCGAACATTATTGGGGCTACACACAACTTTCAGCAAGTAAAACGTCAGAATACGAAGTCGTTCACCCAACTTGGAAGGTCTACCCTACAATCAATTACAGCATCCATGTCGACTTTGAGACGGTATATGGTTCGGACTTTAATATGTTAAATACGCTTACTCCACGTTCCGTATTTTTAGCAGAAGGTTCCGAAATCGCTGTAAAAGGGAAAAGCAAGCGAAATTAAATACCAAATATGACTTATTTTCTAGCGGTATTCACTGCAAGTCAAATAAGAAAGTTAAATATATTAGTTTATTTAACTACAATTGGTCTACCTAAAATCTTAGCATAAACAGCTGTGAATTTTGCTCCAAAGAATATGATCTGAGAAGTATAATACACCCAAGCTAACAAAATCAAAATAGTACCGGCTATGCCTGCGTCTTTTGCGAAAAAATAATGAGTCAAGTAATATTTAATCCCTAATTGACCAAGGTATAGTAAAGTTGAAGTAACTATACTACCTGCAAGCGCTAAACGCTTCAAAACAATTCCATCAGAAACATATTTTAGAATAAAATAAAAGATAATTACGTTGGTAGTAAATGGAATAAAATGTTGTGTTAGAAAAACAAAAATGTCATGTAAAGCATGTAAACTATTAAATAATTTATCTCCGAATGAAAGAATTATAATTTGAGCAAAATAAGTAATAATAACAATGAGTCCAAAAATCATTAATAATACAATGTGAATCAACCGATCACGCAAGGTAGAAACGATCATTTTCTTATTGGACTCGTGAATCAACTCGATATCGTAAAACTCATTAATACTATGTTGCAAAGATGACAAAATAGCTGTCGATGAAATTAGTAACACAACGACACCAATGACTTGTAATGCAAAATTACTTTTATGGAAATTGATTTCGTGTAAAAAAGTGAGTATCCCTTTTACGTCTTTGATTCCTATATGTTCAGTTAATATAGACGAAATGATTGTCTCCATATTTGCTTGCCCAATAAATGCGCCAAATGATACGATAGTTAAATATAAAATAGGAACCAAGGCAAATATGGTGTAATAGGACAATGCTGCTCCATGAAAAAAACTTTTTTCACTACCAAATTCTATTACGGTTTGCTTAAATAGCTTCCCAACTTCTTTCCAAGTCAGATGACGAATATGTTCAGATATAGATTTCTTTGACATTATCTAATGATTCTGGATGATTTAATATAATTATTTCTTTTTTGTGGACCTTAAAAGTAGATTGAATAAAACCGCCGTAATAGGTTGAAAATTGAAAATTAACTTCGATTTTTCGCATCCCTTTGACTTTTGTCAAACTAAATTGGTGTGGCCTAAATAAAACCTCTTTTCTTTCTAGATGTAAACGATTCACCTCTCCAAAAAATAAGGCTTCTTGGTAATTTGTAGGGTGTTCGTAAAACGATTTGGATATATCTATGCGGTTTATCACTCCCTCTGAAAAATAAGCTATTTTATCAGCTAAACCCAACACATCTTGTCCGTCATGAGTAACAAAGATAAAGGTTGTTTTTCGTGTCTTTTTTAACGCTTGTAAATAATGAATTACCTTCCGTTTAATATGTGCATCCATATGAGCAAAAGGTTCATCTAATAATATGACCTTAGGCTCCATAATCAATGCACGTCCTAACGCCAATCGTTGTTTTTCTCCTCCGGAAATATATACAGCTTGACTTCCTGAAATAGAAGTCAATCCTAGTAAATCTAATAGTTCATCTACAAACTGATCTCTAATAGTCTTACTTAAATGATTTGCTTTAACGATTAAATTTTCACGAACTGTATGATATAAATCAAGTCCAAATTCTTGATTCACTAACTGAACTTCTGGATGACCTGGCACTAATCGATCCTTTGGACCAACGATAATTTCCCCATCTAATTTTACAACCCCTCTAGTAGCATCTAATAATCCAGCAACAATGTGCAGTAAGGTTGATTTCCCAGCACCACTAGGACCTACTAAGCCCATCATCTCACCTTTTTTAACAGAAAGATGAATATTTGAAAGGATAGAACGACTCCCACGTTCGAAATAAACTCCTTGTATTGAAAACATTAATCGCGCGCTAAATCTAATGGAAACTCTTTTGAGGCAATATACACACCTGGTATAGGATCTGACAAAGGTTCATAATCCTTAATATAAACCTTGAACACAAAATCCTCTCCTTCATTTTCAAAAACATAGGACTCAACAATACTTTCAGAAATCGCAAATGCGCCCTCCACCCCGTTTTCCATTTTTAATCTTGCGACTAACATATTTGGAATTTCATATGAAAATGGAACTTCATTTAAAACGCCATTTAAAACATAAACACTATGCTCTTCAAGAACGACATCTATTAAATCACTAGAAACTGCAAATTCATCCTCCCATTCATACAAAGGATTATTTTCAGATTCTTTTCCTTCGTGATTTGCCTCAGCATATTCTGGAGAAAAATCATCATTTAATAAATAAAAGTGTGCTGTTATCTTCATGCTGTTTAATTATATTTTCTAAACAAAGATACGATTAATGCGATAAACTTTGAATATTGAAAATTGTGAAATAAATCAATCTTAACAATGGATAAGTGAAGAAAACAAAAACGCGATAGTCTAATAAGATTACCGCGTTTCTTTGTTTTGTGCAATTAATAGATTACTTTGTAAAAAGCATTTCTCTAAATTTAGCCAATGGCCATAATTCATCATCAACTAATAATTCTAATTTATCTGCATGGTAACGAATTTCATCAAAATAAACCTTCACTTTATCACAGTAAGCAACCGCTTTCTCCTCGATACTCTCAATTTTATTTACTGATTTTCTTTCTTCTAACATCGTATCACACAATGACTTCATTGAATTTAAATGTAACGAAATTTTAGTAATGATTTCCACTTGTGATTTAGTCGCTGCTTTTGCATCTGCTCCTAAAACTGCATTTAATCCTTGAACGTTTTTAATTAAACGATTTTGGTATTCAACAACAGCTGGTATAATTTGATTTTGAGCAATTTCTCCAATCAAACGTGCTTCAATTTGAATTTTGTGCACATAGTTTTCAAAATCGATGTCTTTACGCGCTTCAATTTCTCTTTCCGTCAAGATGTTTAATTTCTCAAACATTTCGATTGTTTTCTTTTCAGACCAAACACCTAATGCACGAGGGGTATCTTTAAAGTTGTTCAAACCTCTACTTTCTGCTTCTTTAACCCACTCATCTCCATATCCATTTCCTTCAAAACGAATTTTCTTAGAATGTGTGATTAATTTTTGAAGCTCTTTCAAGATTGCTTCATCCTTAGCGTCACCACCATTGATTCTTGCATCCACATCTTTTTTGAATTGAATCAACTGATCCGCCATAATCGTATTTAATACAATCATTGCAGATGCACAGTTTGCAGAAGAACCTACCGCTCTAAACTCAAATTTATTTCCAGTAAATGCAAATGGAGAAGTTCTATTTCTATCTGTATTATCCAACATGATTTGTGGAATCTTACCAATATTCAATTTCAATTCTGTCTTATCTTGAGGAGTCATTTTACCAGACTTCACGTTTTTCTCTAATTCATCTAACATTGAAGATAAATGAGAACCGATAAACGTAGAAATAATTGCTGGAGG
>CANCJF010000135.1 GCA_947378245.1 Bacteroidota bacterium | reverse complement strand
AAAAACGCTTTTAGCCATCCATTTACATGGACCACACCACGTGGTGTACGCGTCAACAAAAATCAATTTATTTTCTTTTTTTGCTTTTGCTTTTAATGCTTCAAAGGAACTAGTTTCAAATTTAATTTCACGATTTTGAGCCACTAAAGTGATAGAGGTTAATGTTAAAATCGCGAACATTATAATGTTTTTCATGAAGTTGTGTTTTTTTAAGGTAAAATTACCATTTTTTCTCATATGAAGTAAAACGAGTGTTGTGCTTGCTACTTTTTGCTTTATATTTTTGTATTTTTGTTATTCAATTTTAAATACTAATTTCTATGAATACTTGGTTTACAGTTAAAGTAAAATATACAAAACAATTAGATGATGGAACTTTTAAGCGTGTTTCCGAACCTTATTTATTAGCTGCAATGACTTTTACGGATGCTGAAGCACGTATTTACGAAGAATTAGGTTCGATTATTCGAGGTGAATTCACAGTTACCAACATTGCACGTACTGAGTATCATGATATTTTCTATTATGAAGATGCGGATTTGTGGTATAAATGTAAAATTACTTACCAAAGTGAAGGTGATGGTTTAGATGTAGAATCAGATTTGAATCCTAAGAAAGTGAAGAAGGTTTCTCAAAATTTCTTAGTTACAGCAACTTCTGTGAAAGAGGCGTTTGAGCGAATTCAAGAGAGTTTGTCTACGTTAATGGTTGATTATCAGATTCCTTCGATTATATTGACTCCGATAGTAGATATTTTCCCATTTACAGAAGATTTAGATGTGGAATTGGAGCGTAAACCAGCGAAGGAGAAACGAGTGACGGAAGTGACGAGTGACGAAGAAGTTATAGAAACTCCAGGTAAAGGGGTTGTTTTTTCAGCATCTGGATCTGATTTTGATGATGAGGAAGAAGAAGAGTTAGAAAGTTCTTTGACGGATGATTTTTCAGGAGAAGAAGAATAATTTGAGTGACGAGTGACGAAAGTGACGAGTGACGGAAGGTTGTGGTAATAGACTTTAAGATAATAAGATATGGACGATTTTTTAGATCTAATAAGAAATGATCATCATCAGTTTGATCAAGGAAAATTAGAAGATCATTATGAAGATCAGCCATTTGGAATGATTTCAAGTTGGTTAAGGGAGGCGCTTGAACGTAATGTACATGAACCGAATGCTATTTCTGTTTCTACAATAGGATTAGATGGTTATCCAGAAACTCGAGTTGTCTATATTAAAGAATTACTTGAGGAGGGAATTATTTTTTATACGAATTATAATAGCCATAAAGGTCAGGCAATTGCACATAACAATAAAGTACATGTACTGATTTATTGGCCTGAATTAGAACGTCAAATACGTATATCTGGATTGGTTGAAAAAGTACCGGAAGAAATGAGTGATACTTATTTTTCTTCTAGACCATACGGTAGTAAAATAGGAGCATGGGCTTCAGATCAAAGTGAAAAATTAGAATCGAGACAAGCGTTAGAACAAAAAGTGGAAGATTTTAGTCTTAAATTTCCTACCGATGTTCCTAGACCTCCGCATTGGGGAGGGTATTTAGTTCGACCTGTAAAGGTTGAGTTTTGGCAAGGTCGACCTTCGCGTTTGCACGATCGTATAGTGTATGAATTGAATGAAAACACCTGGAAATTATTCCGAATAAATCCTTGATGATAGAAATAGAGCCGATAATCGTTCCATTGAGCAATGGAATACGTTTAGTTTATATGCATACGACTTCCCCTGTAGCACATATGGGGGTGACAGTATTGGCGGGTTCACGTTACGAGCAGTCGCATGAGTCTGGTTTAGCCCATTTTTTAGAACATTGTATATTTAAAGGGACAACCAAGCGTCGTTCCTTGCATATACTTTCACGCTTAGATTCTGTAGGAGGTGAGTTGAATGCTTATACCACCAAAGAAGAGATTTGTGTGTATGCTTCATTTACGAAAGAGTATTTCAAACGTAGTTCTGAATTATTAGCTGATATTGTTTTGAATTCTAATTTTCCAGAGAAAGAAATTCAAAAAGAGAAAGAAATTGTCTTAGATGAAATTAATTCGTATTTAGATTCTCCAAGCGATAAGATCTTTGATGATTTTGAGGAGTTATTATTCAAAAACCATCCTTTAGGAACCAATATTTTGGGTACACGTGAATCTGTATCGGGCTTTACACGTAAGGAGTTAATAGATTATATTGATCGTTTCTTTTTTGCGGAGAATATTGTGATTTCTTTTGTTGGAGATATTCCACTGACAAAATTGGTTCAAACATTAGAGAAAGATTTTTCGACGTTGAAGCGAAGTGCTTTACAAATAACTCCTTTAACATTTTCCGATTACAAGCCATTTCAAGTGCGTTCTCAAGAAGGAAATTTTCAAGCGCATGCAGTAATTGGTGGTATTGCTCCTGGTTATAATAATGAGCATCGACGTGGAATGACTTTATTAACGAATGTATTAGGCGGTCCAGCATTAAATTCACGTTTGATTTTAACTATTCGTGAGAAATACGGATATACTTATAATATTGAGGCGAGTTATTCTCCCTATGCAGATATCGGTTATTGGACAGTGTATTTTGGTACCGATCAAAAGTATTTAGAGAAAACACGCAAATTGGTTTATAAAGAAATCAAATTGATGCGTGAAGATGCTTTGTCTGAAATTCAGTTGAAAAAAGCCAAAGAACAATTAAAAGGACATTTAGCCTTATCGTTAGATAGTAATTCAGGGATTATGTTAGGGTTAGGTAAGAGTTTATTGTTGTTTAATCAGATTGATTCTATTCAAGAGATTTATAGTGCGATTGATAAATTAACTGTAAGTGAATTACGAGATATTGCTGTAGAATATTTTAACGAAAGTAAGATCTCTGAATTGATATTTGAAGTGACTAACGATTAGAATCGTGAGTGGTATCTAAATCAATTATATTAGTATAAAAAGAAAGGCATTACCAATATTTGATAATGCCTTTCTTTGTTAAATTAGATCCATTATATTCTTCCTGGATACACTTTCAAAGCTTCCTCTAATACTTTTACCGCTTTATGCAATGAATCTTGATTCAATACATATGCAATACGAGCTTCTTGTTGACCTGAACCTTTTGTAGAATAGAATCCATTCGCAGGGGCCATCATTACAGTTGCTCCATTGAATTCAAAGTCTTCCAATAACCATTGACAGAATTTTTCTGCATCATCCACAGGGAATTTAGCGACACAATAAAATGCTCCACTTGGTTTTGGACAAAATACACCTGGTATACTATTTAAACCATCTACCATGATGTTTCTACGAGTAACATATTCTTCTACCACATTATCAAAATAAGATTGTGGTGTATCTAACGCTGCTTCTGCTGCGATTTGATCAATCGTAGGAGGTGACAAACGCGCTTGACCGAATTTCAAAGCCGCTGAAATTACTTCGTGGTTTTTAGAAATCAATGCTCCAATACGAGCTCCACACATAGAGTAACGTTTAGAAACAGAATCAATCATGATTACATTGTTCTCAATTCCTTCTAAATTCATCGTAGAAAATGGAACAGCACCATCGTAACAGAATTCACGGTAAACCTCATCCGCAAACAAGAATAAATCATGTTTCTTAACGATGTCACGTAATTTTTCTAATTCTTCTTTCGTATATAAATAACCTGTAGGATTCCCTGGGTTACAAATTAAAATCGCTCTTGTTTTAGAAGTAATTTTTTTCTCAAACTCTTCTACTGGAGGTAAAGCAAAACCTGATTCAATGGAAGATGCTACAGGAACAACTGTCAAACCAGCGGTTACAGCAAAACCATTGTAATTTGCATAAAAAGGCTCTGGAATAATAACTTCGTCACCTGGGTTACACGTAGTCATGAATCCGAAGATTAATGCTTCAGAGCCACCTGTTGTGATGATAATATCTTCTGGGTTAACTGGTAAACCTGTACGTTGGTAAAATGCAGATAAACCGTTTCTATATGACTCTAATCCAGCTGAATGCGTATACTCTATTACTTTTTGATCAAAATTCTTGATTGCATTCAATGCAACTTCAGGGGTTTCGATATCTGGTTGACCAATATTCAAATGGTAAACTGTTTTTCCTTTTTTCTTTGCTGCATCTGCATAAGGAACCAATTTACGAATTGGTGAAGCAGGCATGTCTATTGCTTTCTGTGCTATCTTTGGCATAATCGTATTTTAAAGTTGCAAATTTAATGAAATCTTCAATAAAACATTCATTAGTTTTGTATTTATAAAGTCTAAAAATATAGGTAAATGATAATTAAAAAAATAACTTTTATTTTCACATTAATTCTACTGGTTTTTATTACAACATCACAGAAAAATAAACAAATCGAACTAAAAAAACTACGAAAAGGATTTGAGAAATTAGTGGATATCCAAACCTTAGACTCTACCGTTCGGGTTGACCTGAAATATACTTCAACGGATAACTTCATGAAAAAGCGTTTGTATTTCGATATCGAAAAGGCATATCTTCAAAAAACGATTGCACAACGTTTAGTGAAATGTAATACCTATTTGAAAACAATAAATTCAAATTACAGATTGTTGATTTATGATGCGGCACGACCACGATCTATTCAACAAGCAATGTGGGATGCTTTGGATACTATTCCAGTGAAAGAACGAACAAAATTTGTTTCTAATCCTGCAAATGGGAGTGTACATAATTATGCGGCGGCGGTCGATTTAACCATTTGTGATAAAGCAGGAAAAGCGCTTGATATGGGGGCTGGTTACGATGATATACGATTGATTGCATACCCTTGTAAGGAAGATTTTTATTTAAAGAAGGGTTTATTGAATAAGAAACAAATAGACAACCGTAAATTATTACGCAAAGTGTTGACTGCTCAAGGGTTCATTAATATCCCTACAGAATGGTGGCATTTTAATGGAGTAACGCGTAAACAGGCGAAAGCCTTGTATACTATCCTAGAATAAGATTTTCAAAATCGGGAGCAATTCCTGCTAAGTTCAAAATCTTTACAATAACCGCATCCACTACTGCATCCGGACATGAAGCTCCAGAGGTTAAGATAATTCTTGTTTTATCTTTTTGAGGAAAATACGAAGTCACTTCTTCTTCCTTTTTGTCGTGTATGTTAAACGATGTCAATGTATTTAAGGAAGAAATGTTGTTTTCAGAAAGTACAAAATAGGTTTTGAATTTTTCTTCCAATAATTCAACTAAATGCGTGGTGTTTGAACTATTATAACCGCCTACAACAATCGCAAAATCAGCATCTTCTTCTAACAAACCTAAAGTTGCAGATTGATTATCGTTTGTTGCATAACATAATGTATCTCTCGTATCTGCTATGTGGTTTTTTATGGTTGACTCTCCATACTTAGAAAGCATTGTTTGTCTTAAATATTCTGTGATTTCTTGTGTTTCACTTGCAAGCATGGTAGTTTGATTTACAACACCAATTTTGATCAAGTCTTTTGTTGGTGTAAACCCATCAGAATATTTGCCTTTAAAATAAGAAAGGAAAGTTTCTTCATCAAGTTCACCTTGAATAAATTCGCTTATTTTTTTTGCTTCAGCTAGATTTTTTATTACTAAAGTAGGTGCATTGGAATTGCTATGTGAGAACGTAGCTCTGGTTTCTTCATGGTCGTGTTTTCCATGAATAATAATTGTATGATTGCTTTGACCTAATGTTTCCGATCGATTCCATACTTTTTCTACAAATGGACAGGTTGTATTATAGGCTTTGACATCTACACCTATCTCCGTTAATTTTTGTTCGATTTCTAAAGTGGTACCAAATGCAGGAATAATCACTACATCGTCGGCATTTAATTCATTCCAAGGAATCAGTTGTTTTCCATGGGTATCTTGAATAAATTCAATTCCATAACTCTGTAAATCTTCGTTGACTCCAGGATTATGAATCATTTGACTCAGTAAAAAGATACGTTTCCCAGGATTGTTGTGCACTGCTTTATAGGCAATTTCAATCGCATTTTCTACTCCATAACAAAATCCAAAATGCCTAGCGATTAAAAATTCAATTTTTCCAAACTGCAACAAAGTAGGCGTGAAGTCCTTTTTTCTCGGATCTTGCACTTTACGCATTGCTTTTACCTTACTAATGATGGGAGAACGATAAAATTCAGGGATTTCAAATTTTTTCATGACAATTAAGCTTGCATTTGAATATTAACAAGGTTGGAATAAATTCCATTAGAAAGTGCGCTTAATTCTTCGTGTGTACCTTCTTCTGCAACTTTTCCGTTATCTAATACATAAATTTTGTCTGCTTTACGGATAGTTGAAAGTCGATGAGCAATCACAAAGGAAGTTCTTCCCTCCATTAATTTATCTAAGGCTTCTTGAACTAGTTTCTCTGATTCTGAATCCAACGCAGACGTTGCTTCATCTAATATCAAGATCGTAGGATTTTTCAATAATGCACGAGCGATGGCAATTCGTTGTTTTTGTCCACCAGACAACTGGATACCACGATCACCAACTTGTGTTTCCATACCTTCAGGGAAAGATTTAATAAATTCGAAGGCATTCGCTTGTTTTGCAGCCGTTAATATTTCTTCTTTCGTAGCTTCTGGTTTCCCAAAAGCAATATTTTCTTCAATGGACCCAGCAAAAAGAATTACTTCTTGTGGTACAAGTGCAATTTTAGATCGCAAATATTCAGTTTCAATTTCTGCGGTAGGAATCCCATCAAATGTCAAAGCTCCTTTATTGATTTCAAAATAACGAAGTAGGAGGGAAGCAATGGTCGATTTACCTGCCCCAGAAGAACCGACCAAAGCGATAGTTTGATTTGCTTTACTTTCTAACGAAATTGATTTTAGTACTTCTACATCTGGACGTTGTGGGTAAGCAAATTCTACATTTTCAAAACGCACTTCTCCAGTAATAATAGGTCGTAAGTGACCGGTTAATAATTCTTTTTCGTTTTTAGTTTCAATGATTACCATTAAACTTTCTGTAGCACCAACGGACTTTTGTAAACTCGCCCATAATTCTGGTAAAGAACCAATGGAAGCTCCCATCATGATGGTGTAGAAGATAAAGGAGATAAAATCTTTACTAGATAAATCAGGATTTGGTCCTTGTGTCATTAATAAACCTCTCCAAATGATGAAAACAATCGCACCAAACAAACAAAAGATAATAAAAGAGATAAATAAACCTCTCCAAACCCCCGCTTTCACATTCAGTTTTCGAATTTCATCAATACTTACTTTGTATTTCAATAAAGCAAGCGCTTCGTTTGTAAATGATTTTACATTGGAAATCCCTGTTAAATTTTCTTCTAGAATCACGTTCGATTCCGCTGCTTCATCTTGTGCTTTTTTGGATAGTTTACGAATAAAGCGACCAAAAAACACTGCGATTAATGCCATCACTGGTACGGTAGCCAACATGATTAAAGCTAGTTTCCAAGATAAAAAAGCTAAGAAAATAATACTTCCTATCACAATAACTGCTTGTCTGAAAAATTCTGCAATCGTTGTTCGTAATGTTTCTTGTATTTGTGTAATGTCTGCAGCAATGCGGGATGTTAGTTCGCCAACCTTACTTTGATTAAAGAAATCCATAGGCATATAGATCAATCTTGAAAAAGCATCGTAACGAAGATCTCTTAAAGTGTTCTCTGTAACATTGGTAAACAATATCACTCGGAAATAGGAGAAAATAGCCTGCAAACCGAAAGTAACAAACAAAGCAAAAGCTACCACATTGACATTCCCTAAATCGATGAGACTAATTGCCTTTGAAGGAGTCGAAGTTATTTCAGGAGCCTGATTGATCCCTCCTAATAAT
>CANCJF010000134.1 GCA_947378245.1 Bacteroidota bacterium | reverse complement strand
CAGTCGATGCTTTATCCAATAAGTGGCAGGTATTACATTTTGCTTTGAAAAGCGCTTGACCATCTTGCGCATTCGCATTTACCAATAAAATAGTAAAGGAAAAAAGCGCTATCGTCTGTTTGAATAACTTTTTCATCGTTCTATCTTTTTAAAATCCTACTTCATTTTGAATTTCTCCCTCTGCATTAGTTTCGAAAGGGATGTTGCTCAAATCGCTTACCTCATTTTTCTTCATGCGGATAACATATGTTAACATGAATGCAAAAAAGAGAAAGAAGATGAGTAGTGAGATGATGGGGTAGATTGAAACCCCATCGATACTCGTTAAATTATGTTTTATGAATCGTAACATGACTAATTTTATTTAAAGTTTGTAACTGTTGTAGTACTCATTGCATCTCTACCCAAACGTTGTAAGTATGCTATTAATGCTACGATTTCCTTTTTCTCTAATTTTTTGATTTCTTCTTTCACGTTTACTGTTTTCAATATTTCAGCAGGCTGATTATTGATAATATCCGTAGCGATTTCGTTCGCTTGTTTTTGAAGATCAGCAAGAGCAACGTTTTCGTATCCTTTTGCGTAAGGAACACCAAGTGTACGCATAGCATTAATTTTCTTAACAATTAAATCCGTTGTCAAATCATTGTCTTTCAACCAAACGTATGCAGGCATGATAGAACCTTTAGAAACATCTTTTGGACGAATCATGTGTTGGTAATGCCAGAAGTTAGATTTTTTGATTTTGATGTTTCCACCTTCACGTGCTAAATCTGGACCAGTACGTTTAGATCCCCATTGGAATGGGTGGTCGTATACGAATTCACCAGCTTTGGAGTATTCACCAAAACGAGCTGTTTCGAAACGTAAAGGACGGATTAATTGCGAGTGACAGTTGTAACAACCTTCGCGGATGTATAAGTCACGACCTTCTAACTCAAGTGGCGTGTAAGGTTTCACACTTGAAATCGTTGGGATGTTACTTTTTACAATCATCGTAGGTATAATTTGAACTAAACCACCGATAGATACAAGCAAGATTGCTAATAACATCATTTGGAATGGTTTGCGCTCAATTTTACGGTGCCAGTATTCGCCTTTAGCAGGTGCCAATTTCAAGTCTTTTGTAACTGTAGCTTCTGCTTCTTCGTTTTCAACTAATTTACCAGATTTCGCTGTTTTTACTAAGTTGAAAGCCATCATTACAGCTCCTACGATGAATAATAAACCACCGATAGAACGTAAGATATAGAAAGGTTTAATGATTTGAACAGTCTCCAAGAAATCTTGGTAAGTCAATGTTCCATCTGGATTAAATTGTTGCCACATTTGACCTTGAGCAAATCCAGCATAGTACATTGGAATTGCGTATAAAATAATACCTAAAGTTGCAATCCAGAAGTGTTGATTTGCTAATTTTTTAGAGTATAATTCAGTTTTAAAGATTTTTGGGAATAACCAATATAGCATACCAAACGTAAACATACCGTTCCATCCAAGACCACCTACGTGTACGTGAGCAATTGTCCAATCAGTAAAGTGAGAAATCACGTTTACGTTTTTCAAAGATAATAATGGACCTTCGAAGGTTGCCATACCATAACATGTTAAGGCAACTACCATGAATTTCAACATCACATCGTCACGAACTCTATCCCAAGCACCACGTAAAGTCAATAGACCATTCAACATACCTCCCCAAGATGGAGCGATCAACATCACAGAGAACACAACACCTAAACTTTGTGCCCAATCTGGAAGCGCAGAGTATAATAAGTGGTGAGGACCAGCCCAGATGTAGATGAAAATCAACGCCCAGAAGTGGATGATAGAAAGTCTATAAGAGTATACAGGTCTGTTCGCAGCTTTAGGTACGAAGTAGTACATCAACCCTAAATAAGGAGTTGTTAAGAAGAATGCCACCGCATTGTGTCCGTACCACCATTGTACTAATGCATCTTGTACACCCGCATACCAAGAGTAACTTTTTAAGAAAGAAACAGGTAATTCAAACGAGTTGAAGATGTGTAAGATAGCAACTGTTACAAAGGTAGCAATGAAGAACCAAATTGCTACGTATAAGTGTTTTACACGACGAACTAAGATAGTAGCGAACATATTGAATCCAAATACTACCCAAAGTGCAGCAATAAGGATATCAATCCACCACTCTAACTCAGCATACTCTTTCCCTGAAGTGATACCGAAAGGAAGTGTAGCAACCGCACATAAAATGATGAACTGCCAACCCCAAAAGTTGATATTACTTAACTTATCACTCCACATACGTGTTTTTAACAAACGTTGAAGTGAATAATATACCCCTGTGAAGATACCGTTACCCACAAATGCGAAAATCACCGCATTGGTGTGTAGAGGTCTCAATCGACCGAAGGATAAGAAACTGAACCCTAGGTAATCGTTGAAAAATTCGGGAAAAGCGAGTTGCAACGCCACAATTAACCCGACAACCATACCCGTTATACCCCAAATGATGGTGGCATAAGCAAAATTCTTTACGATCTTGTTGTCGTAACTAAATTTTTGTACTTCCATTTTGTTTTTTGTTTTGGTTATTACTAATTAAATCATCCTCGAATAGGATACGAACAGATGGTGTATAATCGTCTTCGTACTGACCGGATTTTATAGCCCATAAAAAAGAGCCTAAAAAGAACAGTGCGACAACTAAACTAACGACCAACATAATATAAATGATTCCCATGATGCAAAGTAATGTAATCTACAGGCCGAAATTACTGATAGCTATTAGATGAAAAGCTGATAATTGTCATGAAATTGTCATAAGTCCTATAATATAGGTAAACCTACTTATTTATAGAGTGTAATGACTACTGATATTTAGCTATGAGAATGAATTAGAAATCTAATTTCTGACCAAAAATATAAATATGACTGACGAAAGTCATCATTTGTTGTTTGCCTTCCATCCATCTTTGTATAGATTAAAATAAAATGACATGGAAGAATTTAAAACAATTATTGAGCCGTTCAAGATCAAGATGGTTGAACCTATAAAAGTAAGTACCTCTGATGAACGTTTATCTTATTTGAAACAAGCACACTATAATCCATTCTTATTAAAGTCAGATGAGGTGATGATTGATTTCTTAACAGATTCAGGAACTTCTGCGATGAGTGCGAATCAATGGGCGGGAATTATGGTTGGTGATGAATCCTATGCAGGTGCTCGTTCATGGAATCACATGCGTGAGACTGTTGAAGCGTTATCTGGGCATGGTTATGTACTTCCAACACACCAAGGTCGTGCTGGTGAACGAATCTTATATGGATTTTTAGGAGGGAAAGGAAAAGTATTTATTTCGAATACACATTTTGACACGACACGTGCAAATATTGAATTTTCTGGAGCCGAAGCAATTGATATCGTTATTGAAGAAGGTAAAAATCCACGCGAATTTCATCCATTTAAAGGAAATATGGATGTGGTTAAATTAGAAGCCTTGATTCAAGAAAAAGGTGCGGAAAATATTGGTGCAGTCATCTTGACTGTAACCAACAATAGTGGAGGAGGTCAACCTGTTAGTATGGAAAATACACGTCAGGTGAGTGCGATTTGTAAGAAATATGGTGTTCATTTATTTTTAGATTGTTGTCGTGTTGCTGAGAATGCATACTTTATTAAACACAGAGAACCAGGTTTTGAAAATCACACCTATTATGAAATTGCACAAGAAATGTTTCGTTTGACAGATGGTTCGGTAATGTCTGCGAAGAAAGATGCTTTGGTGAACATGGGTGGTTTTATTACTTTGAAAGACGAGATCTTAGCCAATGAATGTAAAAATTTATTGATTATTACCGAAGGGTTTGCAACGTACGGTGGACTTTCGGGAAGAGACATGGAAGCATTAGCGATCGGTTTAAAAGAAGTATTTGAACCAGATTATTTGCATTACCGAATTCGTAGTACTGCCTTTTTAGGAGAACGTTTACGCGATATGGGAGTTCCATTAATGTGGCCCATTGGAGGACATGCGGTTTATATTGATGCCAAAGAATTATATGATCATATACCAGTTCAAGAATATCCTGGACAAGCCTTGGTATGTGAATTGTATAAAAAAGGAGGGATTAGAACAGTTGAAATTGGTTCCGTGATGTTTGGTAAATATGACAATGATGGAAAATTGATTCCAGCTCCAATGGAGTTAGTTCGTTTGGCAATCCCACGTCGTGTATATACGCAAAGTCATATCGAATTTGTGATAGAAGTATTTGAGAAAATCATGCAAGACAAAGCAAGTGCTAAAGGGTTGAAAATAGTGGAAGAACCCTTGTTTTTAAGACACTTTACAAGCAAATTTGAACAGTTATAATTCTATTAAAACCATTGAATGATGAAAATCAATGAGAAATATATACAATCACTTCCCACATTAGCGGAAAGCATGGTTGAAACATTAACGTTTTTTAATGTGAAACGCATCTATGGAATAGGAGGAGATTTTGCTGTAAATCTGATTAAAGCTTTCGAACAAAATTTTGATTTACTACCCTCAAGTAATGAGATGCATGCTTCATTTTCAGCGTGTGGTCAAGCGGAAGTAGAAGGAATAGGCTGTTGTATGACGACTTATACAGTGGGAAGTTTACCTTGTTCGAGTGCGGCTGCTTTGGCGAAAAGTGAAAAATTACCCGTGATATTTATTTCAGGTGCACCAGGAGAAACGGAAGTTGGAACGACTGCTATTCATCATACAGTTACTTCTTCTAGTTCTTGGAATGTGGATTACGATGCGAGTTTGAATAGTTTTAAAGGCTTGGGTATAAGGGCAGAAAGACTTCAAGGTCAACGATCTGCGGGTCAGCCTGGACTTTCTGGGGAACAATTTTTTCAACTTGTTCTTCATGCTTATACGCACAATGAGCCTGTATTTATTGAGATTCCACGGGATATCGTTTTTGCAAAAACACAATCTATTCAATTGCCAGCGTCGATGCAAGAAGCAGTTTCTGATTGTATTTCGTACAAGTCTACGGATATTATCGTAGAAGAAATTGTGGAAAGTTTGGCTCAAGCTAAAGCACCACTTATTTATATTGGTGAAGGTTTAAAGTTGAATAAAACCCTACAAAAAACGATACTTACATTTTGTGAGCGTACAAATATTCCGTTTGTTTCTTCCTGGTTTGCGAAAGGTATTTTTGATGATTATCATCCTTTGAGTTTAGCTGCCTATAATGGTGTATTTTCAGATGAAGAGAAGCGTCATTACATTGAGCAAAAAGCCGATTATGTATTGGAGGTGGCTACCAGTATCAACTTGATGGATGCGAATAGTGCTTTTGGAACAGGTACACATGTGTTAGCAAACTTTGAGAATAAAACTGTATTGAATGGAACAGCGAAATTGCAGGCTGATATTCAAGCTGTTTTTAATAAGTTGTTATTAGCGAATGTGATTCCTTATGCTCCAATGATACAAACATCTTCCATAGAACAAATAGCTCAAGGAGAAAAAATTGATTTTCACAATGTGATTTCTGTACTCAATGAAATCCAGGATCAATCGGATGTTCCTTTCATTTATTTACCAGAAATTGGGAATTCCTATTTTGCGAGTTATAGTTTAAAAATCAAGTCTTCTTCTTTAGGAAGAGGTTGGTTGAGTAATGCTTGGTATGGTGCAATGGGGACTTCTATGCCTTATGCACGTGCGGTATGTGAAGTGTTAAGAGAACAGAAATCGAACGATGTGGCAGTTGTCATTACAGGAGATGGAGGTTTTCATTTTCAATTGAACGAGTTGATTCATTTCATGCAAAATGAATTGTCGGTGATTATCGTTTACATGCGAAATAACATTTTCCATTTAGGTAAAAACAGCGATGCAAAGATTTATCAATGTTCAAATGCACATTTTGATATCATTAAATTGATTGAAAGTTATGGTGGAACAGCGAAAAAATGCAGCTCAAAAGCTGAATTTACGCAATTCTTTGATGTTTGTGTAAAAGAAAATAAAGGGATAAAATTAATCGAAGTTCCAATTGAGCCTATCGATGCGTATCAGTGCAAAGAAATAAAATTATTGAACACGTATATTAGTGCAAAGAATGGAGTTCCAGCTGCAGTTCAGCGGTGGAAAGAGATTTCGAATCAGGAATTGTAGAAAGTTTAAATATTATGGAAGTCACTCGTAAGGGTGACTTTTTGCTTTTTATAAAAACTTTATGTATTTTCAATCCCACAATTACATGATTTATGCAAGGGAGTAATATTCTTATTTGTGATGACCATCAGCTCTTCTGCACAGGTATTGCTGAAGTATTAAAAAAAAATCAGCTTGATGTGACCACCTGCTTTAATTCTAAATCGTGTGAAAAATTGATTCGTAACAATAAGTTCGATGTATTCGTATGTGATTTAAATATTGACGGTTCTGATGGCTTTGAGTTAATCTCAACCTTGAAACAGTTTTTACAACATACTCGAATAATCATTCTTTCGGCATATTATGAACCTTTTTTAATCGAGAAAGCACAAAAAATAGGGGTACATGCCTTTTTAAAAAAAGATACAAGCATGGATGAATTGTTAGAAGTGATTTTTTCCAAAGAAGTATTTGTTGGTGTTGAAAAACAGTCTGAAACGTTAAACTATTTTCAAGAAAATGACAAGAAAGTAGTAAATACCTTTAAACTTTCTAAGCAAGAAAAACAGATTGTGAAATTAATTCTTGCTGGAAAAACGAGTCAACAAATTGCAGAAACATTGTTTATTTCTAAAAATACAGTAGATACACACCGAACCAATATCAATCGAAAATTAGAAATTTCGAATGTAGCAAGCTTGTTACAATTTGCTTCTTTATACAATATTGAGTGAAAACAATCGTAGTTGCTTTTTTTATCGTATTGTCTTTTTTGGGACGAGCACAACGCTCAGACATCACTTGTACTTCTGTGTATTTCGTTGATTCATCAGGGCAATATGATTTTTTAACGGTCAAAAAAATAGCGTTTGTTAATTTTATCGAAAAACAGGTTGTTAAAGTAGGTTTTAATAGCAATGCAACGGTTTGGGTTAAATTTATAATTAGCAATAACGGAAATCTAGATCAAACTTTTTATTTATCTTTTCCAAATATTCATATTGATAGTTTATCATTTATTGAATCTGGTAAAAAGCCAGTTTTATTAGGAGATAGAACAAATCAACGTGGCCTTTATGCCATTTCTCATGCGTATCGAATGAAAGTGTTACCACATCAAACACATGTAGTTTGGGTGAAAATGAAGAAAATAATTTCGTTTTTGGATTTTAATTATGAACTAGTTAAAGAGAAGCAGTTAGAAGAAAAAAATGTACGAAGTTTAATTTTTACAACCATTTTTATTGGGTTGATAGCAATGTTGATTTTGTTAAATCTAATCCTTTTTTTTATCACTAAATCAGCTATTTATTTTTCCTATGTATTGTATTCCTTGTTAACCATCATTTATTTAACGATAACCACTGGTTTTGCTAAATTTTACATGATACCATCTTGTGTTTGGGTCAGTGAAATTAGAGTCTATTCGGGTGGTTTTTGGATTATTCTCTTACTCTATTTTTACAAAGAATTACTACAAACAAAAGTGCATTTTCCGAAGATTAATAAATGGATCAATGGATTAAGTTGGTTCAATATTACGCACATCGTTTTTGTGTTTTTTATACCTAAAATGGAATACTTTGAAGTCGTCCAGTTTTTTTGGAAATTAGGATATGTCGTGTTCTTGTTTCAAGGTGTCTTGATTCTTTATGTCACAATGCGTTTGTTTAAAAGACAGTTGAAAATTTCAATCTATATCTGTTTGTCATTTGTGCCTCATTTGTTATGGTTTATTACGTATATCCTACGTTCGTTTCAGGTAATTATGCACGAAGTA
>CANCJF010000133.1 GCA_947378245.1 Bacteroidota bacterium | reverse complement strand
GGTAACTTAACATTGCGATACTTCGAGCTGCTTTCAACCCTTTTTGTCCTCCTTCTGGAATTTCTTGTTCAAAGGTTTCGTCTGCTAATAAAGTCAAACGTTGGGATTCATTAAAAGCAATTCCAAAAGGGGAGTGCTTGGCGTTCGTAGCGATTAATACCAACTTTTCCAATTTATTTTGGAGAATGTATGCAAATTCTTGAGCTTGATGTCCACCTAAAGAAGATCCGATTAATACATCTATTTTATCAATACCAAGTTCCGTTTTCAAAAGGTTGTGTGCATTCGCCATATCCCTTGGTGTAATCAAAGGAAATTTTAAATAGCGAAGTGAATCTGGAAGTTGATTAGACTGAGGACCAGTACTACCATAACAAGAACCTATAATGTTTGCACAAACAATGAAATTTTCCGGTTTATCAAATAAATCACCTTCGCCAAACAACCCGTTCCACCAATCCGAAACATCGGAATTTGCAGTTAATGCATGACAAACCCAAATAACTTTTGATGAAGTAGTAAGTTTTCCAAAGGTGTGATATGAAATTTCTAAATTGGGTAAGGAATTACCAGATTCTAAAAGAAATTCACTTGAAAAGTGAAAGGTGTTTATTTGTTTCATCTTCTTTACATTTATATTCTTCCAATACACTATGCATTGAAATCTGGATTTGGCACCGATTTTCCAATCTGTCGAAACAGACTTAAAGTTGGTTGCCAGAGGTTCACTGAGCCAGTCTCTCACCTCTTCTTTATAAATCAAGAATCACGTGTGTGAAATTTGACAATGCAAATATATTGAAATAATTCAATATACAATGATTCTAAATACGAATTTAATTTCCTCTAATTCTACCTTATTGATAGTTCTTTTTTATATTTGTAAAAAAAAACAATGCTATCTAAAAAATCCAAATATGCTATTAAAGCATTGATTGCTTTAGCTAAAAATTACGGAAATTCTGCGCCACTAAGAATTTCAACGATTTCAGAAGAAGAAAAAATTCCTAGAAAATTTTTAGAAGCTATATTGGTTGAATTAAGAAATAATGGTCTGGTTCATAGTAAAATGGGAGCAAGTGGTGGGTATTATTTAGCAAAGCATCCTCAGGAAATTGTGTTAAGTCAAATAATACGTATATCCGGTGGACCAATCGCTATGCTACCTTGTGTTAGTTTAAACTTTTATGAAACCTGTGAAGAATGTGTAAACGAAGCAACTTGTGGATTACACGATGTGATGTTAGAAGTTCGTGAAGCAACAATTCGTATACTTTCTAAAACAAGTCTTTCTGACATGTTAGAACGTGAAGAAAATCTTAGAAAGAAATTTGGAGTGTAGTAAATATTAATTTTCATTCTTCATTTTCGTAATCCATAAATACAATGAAATCATTAAAGTGATTCCAAAAAGTATTCCGATTATTCCTGCATATTCTTTCACCTCTTTCCAAAACATTGCTCCTAACAACAAATAGATTGTAGCGATTGCAAGTTTTAAAGGAATTAATTCCCAATTTGACCAAGTTGTCTTTTTCTTAAAGAAATTCATAGTTCTCAATTTTATTCAAAAATGCAACATAATCTGAAATTTAAAAATGATATAAATTAGCATTTTTAATTTTTTTATAATATTTATTTGTAATTTAAGTACTATGAAAAATGTTTTGACAATCATACTACTGTTTTTTATTGTGAATGTTGTGAGTCAATCTACTCTAAATTGGAAGTTATTTCATCCCATTAAAAAAGAATGGATTGAAGCAGGAACGTATCGTTCAGTCCAAGAAATCTTAATTCAATCGGATGAACTTCCTGATCCATTTGTAGGGGAAAATGAATCTAAATTTTCATGGATTGAAAACTATGAATGGGAGTTTAAAAGTGAACGTATATTTACAAATGAAGAACTTAATAATGGATATATTGAACTTTACTTTCCTTCAGTAGATACCTATGCTTCCATTTATGTGAATGATAGTTTGATAACATCTACTGAAAATGCATTTAAACCTTATCACGTACAAATTAAATCGTTTTTACATCAAGGTATAAATCATTTTAAAGTAATTTTCACACCTCCTGTTTTATTTCATAAAAAAATGTATGGTCAACGAGAAGTGACTTATCCAGCGCCTAATGATGTTGGAGAAATACCTATTGCACCATTAACCCGTAAGCCTCAATATCAATTTGGTTGGGATTGGGCATTAAGAATGAATACTGTTGGGTTTATGAAGCCAGCAGAAATTCGATTTTATAACATCAATAAACTACAAACAGCGAAAGTAGAAACCAAAGAAATTACAAATGAAGGTGCTAAAATGAACCTTTCTTTGTCTTTTGTATTGCCAATTTCATCATCGATTCGCTTAGAAAGTAAGTTGTTTGGAACTTATTCGTCACTTTTACTTACAAAAGGAAAAACAGAGATTGATGTAATCATAGCCAACCCAACTTTGTGGTGGCCTAGAGGTCAGGGAGAATCCTTTCTGTACCACGATGAATTGAAAATATTTGATTTAAACAATCAATTGATAGATTCGTTATCTTTTAGTTTTGGGGTAAGAACTTCTGAATTGGTACAAGAAAAAGATTCTGCAGGAACGTCTTATTATTTTAAGATTAATGGTCGACCGATTTTTTGTAAGGGGGCAAATTATATTCCCCAAGATGTTTTTCCTTCACGAGTTAGCGCAAAATCAATTATAGATATGGTGCAACAAATGAAAGATGCAAACTTCAATATTGTTCGCGTATGGGGTGGAGGGTATTATCCCGACGAAATATTTTACCAAGAATGTGATCGACAAGGTATTATGGTATGGCAAGATTTAATGTTTGCATGCGCCATGTATCCTAGTGACTCAAGTTTTTTGAAAAATGTAGAATCGGAATTAAATTATCAAATAGCAAGAATTGCTTCTCACCCTTCAGTAATTCAATTTAATGGAAATAATGAAGTGGATGTTGCTTGGAAATATTGGGGTTTTAGACCAAAATATCTGATCACAAATAAGCAAGCTGCAATTATTGAAGAAGGTTATGATGTAGTGTTTAAAAAGTTAATTCCTAAAATTATAGATGAAAATACGTTTATCCCATACATACACACTTCTCCCTTAGGTCACTGGACAGAAAAAGAAGATTTTCCACATGGAACACAACATTATTGGGGTGTATGGCATGGAAAAGATCCTATTGAAGATTTTGGAAAAAAATCAGGTCGATTCAATGCAGAATATGGATTTCAATCCTTTCCTGAATACAGTACTTTATTGTCTTTTAGTAATAAATCTGATTGGGATTTAAATTCCTCTATCATGAAAAGTCATCAAAAAAGTTATGTCGGAAATGGAATGATAAAAAAACATTCAGATTTACTATTTGGTAAGGCTCAAAATTTTCAAGAGTTTGTTTATTTTTCTCAATTGACTCAAGCAAAAGCGGTGAGTATTGCTATTTCGTCTCATCGATTGAATGCTCCAATTTGTATGGGAACTATTTTTTGGCAGTTAAACGATTGTTGGCCTGCGCCAACGTGGTCAAGTATTGATTATTTTGGGAATTGGAAAGCCCTACAATATCGTGTAAAAGAGGACTATCAAGATGTTACAATTCTAGAAAAAACAGAGAAAGTAGGAGAGGAAGAGTATTATTTTGTGTCTGATATACCTGAAGAATTTGAAACGGAATTAGTTTGTGAGGTTTATTCATTAACTGGTAGTATAATGAATAAAGATTCTCGAAAAATTCATGTGAAATCTGTTTTGAAACAAAAAATACATCTACCTATAATTGATTCTAAGGAAACGAGCCAAAATTATTTGGTTAAATTTTATTGGGAAACACCTTCAAACAACAGAAATGAACGCTCGTTTGTACATTTAGTGAATGTAGGACAATACGAGAAAGTATTATCCTCTGATTTTTCATGGGAAATAAAAAATGCTGACACACTTTTAAAAAAAGCAGTAATAATAATTAATACATCAAAGTTTATACAAGACCTTTGGTTTTCTTCATTGAAACTCGGGGTTAGATACCATCAAAATTTCATTTCTATTTTACCTGGAAAGAGTGAAATAGAGATTTCTTACGAAGGAATAACTCCTCAAAAGGAAGATTTTATTTTAAATTGGAGGTAGTTTCTTATTTTGTTGTTAATAGATTTTTTACTTCATCCCAAAAAATATCCATTGATTTTGTGAATTTAGGGGTGATTTCAGCAAAAGTCAGAAGGTTGTCTACAAACATTTTTTGTTCTATGTCATCTTGACAATTTAAATCAACAAATCCCATTTTCCATTCTCCAAAGGATCTATCGAATTTTGTCGATTCGAAAAGCAATTTTATATCTGAATGACGTGGGTCTTTTGTTATGTTTTTGTAAAGCTCTGAAATATCATCAATGTTTCCCTCGAGCATTTGTAAAAAATAATGATTATGATAAATCAAACAGCCTGAAATTTGCTTTGTTGCGTTGAATTCTCTTGCAGTTTGAAGAATGTTGTCAATATCTTCTTGAGTTAAGTTACTATTAGCTTTTGATAAATATATTATTTGATACATAAAATTATTTTTAGAAATTTTTATTTGTATTCCTCTAAAATTTTTACTTCACCCGTCTCTACGTCATAAAAAGCACCTACGAGTTCTATTTTTTTCATTTGAACAAGGTTTCGAATAGTTTCGCTACGTTGAAGAATGTCTTTTATCGTGAAATGAACACTTTGTTTAGCGGTTTCTATCACCGATTTCTTTTTAGTTTCGTGATTTTGAATTGAAGGTTTAATTTGTTCAACCAATTGAGACAAATGTCCATGTTTAATATCATCTAAAGCTCCAGTAACAGCCCCGCAATGACTATGCCCCATTACCATTATTACTTTTGCGGTTGAATGATGTACAGTATATTCTAAGCTACCCAAAACATTATGGTCTTCCAAATTTCCTGCGTTACGAATTACGAATATATTTCCTATTCCTTGATCAAAAATAATTTCAGGCGGTACACGTGAATCCATACAAGAAAGTATTACGGCGTGAGGTTTGTGACCATGTTTTGTAAGTTCTATTTGTTCTAAATGATTTATATTTATTAATTTGTCTTGTAAAAAACGTTCATTTCCAGCTAGTAATTCAGCAATGGATTCTTGAGGGGTATGTGAAATAATTTCGTGAAATTTTTCCTGTTTTTTAATATTTCTTGAACACCCAAAAAATAAGAAACTAATAATGATTAAAAAAAAGATATTTTGTTTCATAAAAATTTATAATTAGTAGATGTAAAAAATTGTTCTAAGCGATTATATATTTTCCATTTTCAAAAATTATAACTTCTTGTAAAATTAAAAAATTTAGTGCTTTTTTTATGTTTTCAGCATGAATTGAATCATTTAAAATCAATAATTCGTCTAAAGATATAGATTTTTCAAATAATTGTTTAAGTAATACGTTTTTCAGTTCATCGATTTCAATAGTTTCTTTTCGCTCGTTTTTGCAAAAATCACATTTGCCACATTTTTCTATATTCTGTCCAAAATAGTTGAGTATGAACTGCTCACGACAATGAGATGATAACAAATATTTCTGCATGTTTCCCCAGCGTTTAAAAGCTCTTAATTTCCGATTGTGATACACTTCATCTGAGACACGCATATAGTCATCTGGCAAACGTTCATGTAAAAATGTGACTTTCGGTAAATCGGTTTTCCAAGATATATCAATGATACCATTTTGTTCCAAAAATATTAATTGATTCTCTAATTCTTTTAAACTAACTCCAATTTTTGAAGAACAAATCGTTTCGTCTAAATCAAAAAAATGATCAAAAATTCCAGGGTAACTGCGGCTTAAAAAACTAATTAATTTAGCAACTTTTTCGTGTTTAATTTGAAAACTATACAGTACAGTATTTCCAACTGAAAACTTTAAACGAGTTGGACTAAAAATACTTTCATTGAATAGGATATCTCCATTCATTTCAAGTATTTTTAATGATTGATATGTTTCAATTATTTCTAATTTATATGCTTTGCATAATTCATTTATTTTCAGAGGAAAAGATTCTCCTTCTCCAGATCCAATGGCTAGTTTTAAATGGTTACAAAGTGCTCTATAAGTAGATTTTACAACTTGAATAGGAGGGAACTGTTTTTCAACAATTTCATTTGTTCTTGAAATATCTCGAGAATTAATTAATACTAAAGTACGAGATTCCTTTCCGTCACGACCAGCCCGTCCAGCCTCTTGAAAATATGCCTCTATGTTATTTGGGATTTCATAATGTAATACATAACGAACGTTTGGTTTGTCAATACCCATGCCAAATGCGTTAGTTGCAATCATGACATGCGTTTCATCATTCATCCAACTAGTCATCATGGTGTTTCGCATTGAAGCATCCAGTCCTCCATGATAGATTCCTGTTTTGACCCCTTGATTTAATAAGAAATTCGCAATCTCTTTTACAGACTTACGAGTTTGACAATATATAATCCCACACATATGTGGAAATTTTAGCACCCATTTTAATAAAGCTTGTTCCTTATTTTCAACTTTATGAACTTCGTAACTTAAATTTATCCGTTGAAAAGAAGTCTCAAAAACAGATGGGTTTTTCAGGTCTAATTGTAAAATAATATCTTCTTTGACTTCTTTCGTTGCAGTAGCAGTCAATGCAATCATAGGAACCTCAGGATGGTGTTTTCTTAATTCAGATATTTTCCGATAAGGAGGTCTGAAATCATGTCCCCATTCTGAAATACAATGTGCTTCATCTACTACAATGAGTGAAACTTTCATTTGCTTGAATCGCTCTATGAATAGTCGAGATTGTAATCGTTCTGGCGAAGTGTATAAAAAATCGAGTCCGTCAAACTTAGCATTATCCAAGGTGATATCTATCTCTCGGTAGCTCATCATACTAGTGATGGCATTTGCACGTATACCCTTAGCTTCCAATTGTTCTATTTGATCTTGCATTAAAGAAATAAGCGGTGAAATTACTATACAAACTCCTTCGCGAGCTAATCCAGGAATCTGAAAACAAATAGATTTACCACCACCTGTAGGCATTAAGGCTAAGGTATCTTTTCCATAGATAGCCGAGTCAATTATATCTTCCTGCATCGCTCGAAATGATTCGAATCCCCAGTATTTCTTTAATATTTCTTGACTTTTGTTCATTAGATGTTTTATAAAATATAAAATTATTTATATAATAAAAATACTTTCACTTCATTTCTTCTTCACTATTTACTTTATTCTCGCAGTACAACTGAATCATATATTGAACGGTCTTATCGCCTAATTCCTCTGCCTTTGTAAAATCTCCACACCCACTACTATGCTCCCCAATCTTAATTTTAGCGAGTCCACGTGCAATGTATGCTCTTGCAAAATCCGTTTTTAAACTTATCGATTGGTCGTAATTGACAATAGATTCGGAATAATTACCTTGCATCGTATATGCATTTCCTAGTTCGAAAAAAACATCTGGAAATGAATTGTTGATAGAGATAGATTTTAAATAATCCTTAATTGCTTTTTTATAATGTCCAACGGCCTGATTTGAATTTCCTCGATTGTAAAATGCTTTAGCATGTTTTTTATTAAGATGAATTGTTTGATTGAAATCAGAAATTGCTTCTCGATATTCCCCCAAAGTATTATGAATTTCTCCTCGTAAATTATATGTTTCAGAAGAATTTGGATTAATCATTAATGCGTGATTGTAATCGAGAATTGCCCCTCTGTAATCTCCTAAATAATTTTTAGCTATTCCTCTATTTATAAAAGCCTCAACAAAATGATTGTTAATTTTTAAAGCTTTATTATATTCAAGGATGGCCGCCTTATAATTTCCTTCCGCTTCTTTTGCAATTCCAGCTTCTAAATGAACTTCTGCTTTTTGACAAAAAAAAGTGT
>CANCJF010000132.1 GCA_947378245.1 Bacteroidota bacterium | reverse complement strand
GAGTCAAATTTCTCTTTTGCTTTTTAGTTTTTTTCGTAAGAATGTGGCTTTTAAAAGCGTGTTTTCTCTTGATTTTACCACTTCCAGTTATCGTGAATCTCTTCTTCGCACTGGATTTAGTTTTCATTTTTGGCATCTTTACTTTTTTTTAAGTGTTACCCCTATATCAGCTATTTTGTGTCTTGCGACAATCTCTTATTTTCCTTTTTTTGGATTAAGCATAATAATCATACGCTTACCTTCTAATTTTGGCATAGATTCCAACACCCCTAAATCACCAATCTCTTGTGCGAAACGAAGTAATAATATCTCTCCACGGTCTTTAAAAACAATTGTTCTTCCACGGAAGAAAACGTATGCTTTTACTTTTGAACCTTCTTCCAAGAATTTCTTTGCATGAACTAATTTAAATTGAAAATCATGTTCATCAGTATTTGGCCCAAATCGAATTTCTTTAATTATTACTTTACTTTGTTTAGCCTTTAATTCCTTTTGCTTTCTTTTTTGATTATATAAAAACTTTCTATAATCCATGATTTTACAAACAGGAGGTACAGCGTTTGGTGAAATCTCAACTAAGTCCATCTCCTGCTCTTCAGCTAATTTAATAGCATCGTAGGTAGACATTACTTTCGGTTCTTCACTTTCCATTACAAGACGGATTTCCCTTGCAGTAATCTTCTCGTTAATTTTGTGCTGATCAGGCTCTTGTTGAGGTACTAATCTTTTTCTTGGCTCTTTTCTCATTCAGTAATTAAAGCATTTGTTGCTAATTCATTTTTTATTGCGTCTTCAATCGTATTGGTAAATTGATCTATTGACATTGAACCTAAATCTCCAGAACCTCTTTGTCTAACAGAAACTGTTTGACTATCAAATTCTTTCTCGCCAATAATCAACATAAATGGCGCTTTTTTAAGCTCTGCCTCACGGATTTTTTTACCTATTTTTTCATTTCTATCATCAACGAAAGAGCGAATATCGGAATTATTTAGCAAACTACGAACATTTTCTGCAAACTCGTTATACTTATCACTGATTGGTAAAATAAATACTTGCTCGGTTGCTAACCATAAAGGAAAGTCTCCAGCACAGTGTTCTAATAAAACTGCAACAAATCGTTCCATCGAACCAAAAGGCGCACGGTGAATCATTACAGGTCTGTGCTTCGCATTATCACTTCCAGTATATTCTAATTCAAATCGTTCTGGTAAATTGTAATCTACTTGTATCGTACCCAATTGCCACTCACGACCTAGTGCATCTTGAACCATGAAATCTAATTTCGGACCGTAAAACGCTGCTTCTCCATATTCAACAACTGTTGGCAATCCTTTTTCAGCAGCTGCTTCAATGATTGCAGCTTCCGCTTTCGCCCAATTTTCATCCGAACCAATATATTTGGTGTTATTTTCTGGATCTCTTAATGAAATTTGCGCTTTGAAATTATCAAATTTAAGAGTCTTGAAAATATACAACACTAAGTCAATCACTTTTTTAAACTCATCTTTCACTTGGTCTTGTGTACAGAAAATATGTGCATCATCTTGCGTAAAACCACGAACCCGCGTCAACCCATGTAATTCTCCACTTTGCTCATAACGATATACTGTTCCAAATTCAGCAAACCGAGCAGGTAATTCTTTGTAAGATCTTGGTTTAGATTTGAATATTTCACAATGATGAGGACAATTCATAGGTTTTAACAAAAACTCTTCATTATCATCTGGAGTTTTAATTGGTTGAAATGAATCTGCCCCATATTTTTCATAATGACCAGAACATACATACAATTCTTTACTTCCGATATGAGGTGTGATCACTTGTTCGTAACCAGCTTTTTTCTGTGCTTTTTTTAGAAAATTTTCTAAACGTTCTCTCAATGCAGCACCTTTAGGTAACCATAAAGGCAATCCTTGACCAACACGTTGAGAAAAAGTAAATAATTCTAATTCTTTCCCTAATTTACGGTGGTCTCTACGTTTAGCTTCTTCTACTTTTTCTAAATACTCCGTTAACTCAGCTTGTTTAGGAAATGTAATTCCATAAATACGTGTTAACTGTTTATTTTTCTCATCACCCCTCCAGTATGCGCCAGCAATTGAAGTTAACTTAACTGCTTTAATTGGAGAAGTATCGGGAATATGAGGACCTCTACATAAATCTGTAAAATTACCTTGAGTATAAAAAGTAATGTTTCCATCCTCTAAATTTTCTAATAATTCTAATTTATATGGATCTTGTTTTTCTGAAAAATAAGAAATAGCATCGATTTTAGAAATTTCTTGACGAATAAACTTCAGTTTTTCCTTCGCCAATTCCTTCATTTTATTTTCAACTTTTACTAAATCTTCTTCCTTTATAGAATATTCCATAAAATCAACATCATAATAAAAACCATTGGTAACAGGTGGTCCTATTGCTAATTTAATTCCAGGATAATAAAACTCTAATGCTTCAGCCATTAGGTGTGCTGATGAATGCCACATGGTAGATTTTCCTTCCGCATCGTTCCATGTCAATAAACTTAATGTACTAATCTCAGGCAAAACACGCGTTGCATCCACTACCTCACTATTTACTTTTGCAGCTAATACATTTCGAGCTAATCCTTCTGAAATACTCAATGCAACATCCAATGCGGTAGTACCCTTGACGAACTCACGTACTGAACCATCTGGCAATGTAACTTTTATCATTTTATTCAATTTTGAAAGCAAATATACATTTAAACTCGCGTTAAATCAATTGAAAACCGTTAAAAAACATTCTAAAATCTTAAGAAAAACAATATTTATTTTGATTTTTGTAATCAACATAAACCTGTTTGAATGAAATTTTATAAAATTCCTTTTATATGGCTAATAATACCATTTATCATTGGAATAATTTCAATTGAATTTATCCAAACGACCTTTCTATTTTCTTTCTGTTTATTAATTATTTTTTTATCATTAGTATCACTTACTTTTATAAATACTAAAATAAAAACAAATATTTACATCAAAATTTCATTCGTGTTTTGCTGTTTCTTATTTGCAGGTAGCACATTGATATCCATCGATTCAAAAAAGAACAATTTATTGAACTCTTCGAAAAAAAATCAAAATGACAACAACTATATTGGAACAATTATTGAATATTCTCTTACAAAATCAGGGTACCTGAAATGCATCATCAATTGTAGAAACACTATAAACCCTAATTCAAAACCTGGCAAAAAACTAGTTTTCATCCAAGACCACTTAAAAAATGTTGAATTAAAAGAAAATAGCACCATCTTATTTTACGGAAAATTTAATAAAATTAAAAACATAGGATATCCAGGTGAATTTGATAGTGAGAAATTTTGGATTACAAAAGGTATTTATGAAATTGGGTTCGTTACTCCCGAAAATGTTAAACTTCTAAAAAAAGGAACTACAACCATTACTTCTCCTACTTACGTTAGAAATATACTGACTAAACTATTAAAATCTGTTCTTTCAGGTCAAGAATTGGCATTGGCAAACGCGTTGATTTTAGGAGAAAGAAGCCTACTTACAAACGAAACAACACAACAGTTTAGTAACACAGGCGCTATGCATATTCTTGCTGTATCTGGTCTACATATTGGGATTTTACTGCAAATCTTATTAAAAATTTTTCAACCATTTCATAAATTAATATCAAGAAATAAAGCTATCATACTCTCATTAATCATCCTTTGGATTTATGCATACATAACAGGTTTTTCTGCTTCTGTTATCCGATCGGTTGTGATGTTTAGTTTAATTTCTATAGGAAGCATGAGAGGTAAAGAAAACTCAGAATTAAATATCCTTGCTTTTTCAGCATTAACCATTCTTTGTTGGAATCCATTATTTATATACGATGTTGGATTTCAATTATCCTATACTGCAATGCTAGGCATCTATTTATTTTATCCATATTTAAAAACTATTATTTTATCAAAATATAAAGTAATTCAACTAATTATTGAGGGAACTATGGTAGGAATTGCCGCTCAAACAACTACCATCCCCTTAACATTGTATTATTTTCATCAATTTCCCAATTATTTTATTTTAACTAACATCGCGCTGATGGCATTTTCTTTTATCATATTAATACTAGGGATATTTATATTCTCCTTCTATTGGATTCCTTTTTTAAAATTCATTTTTGGAATAATACTTCAAAAAACTATGACTTTAATGTTAACGATCGTAACCTTTATCTCTAACCTTCCTTTTGCTACAGCAAATGGATTCTCGTTAAATAAAATAATGGTTATATTATTATATTGTATTATTATAATTTTTTATTTCGCAATTTTCCATCAAAAAATTAAATTGTTGTATCTTTCCTTATTCAGTGGTACAGTAATTTCAATCATTATCTTTCAAAATAGATTTATAAATAACACTCTTTCTTTCACATATAAAAACCCATCTTTTACCATTATTAAAACGGGTACTACAAATTATTTTCTTTTCCCTAGTTATTCCTGGAAATCCAACAAAACAAAAAGAATTATAAAAGATTTCAATAATTTACACCCTGGAAAATTAGTATTATTACCTATTGAAAAAATAAGACAAAATTGAAATAAATTCGTTGAATAGTATTAGAAAGTAAACTTTATTACTTAACTTTAGTACATATTCAAATTTATTCTTATGCTAAAATCAATAGTAACTTCATTTTTAATTCTCATCTCTATTTCTGTATCAGCTCAATATTATGGTTGGAGTAAATCCTTAGGGGGTTCAGGTGCTGACACATGTGCAGCTTTGGCAATCGATAAGCAAGCAAATATCTATTCAATCGGAAGTTTTTCAGGAACTGGAGATTTTAGAAATGATACAATTTTAGATAATATTACAAGCAATGGGAAAGATGATATATTTATCCAAAAACGTGATAGAAAAGGTAAATACTTATGGACTAAAAAAATTGGGGGTAAAGGTAATGACAGACCGAGTAGTATGTTATTTCATAATAATGCACTTTATATCTCTGGCTCATTCGAAGATACATTAGATTTAGGTGTTAAAAAAATCATCCCAAAAGGTAAACGATCAATCTTTCTTGCAAAAATGGATACTGCTGGTAAATGTATCTGGGTACAAACAATGGGCGATACACTTTATTCTAGAGCTAGAAGTTTAGCAATTAGTAAAGATGGAATTTATTTTTCAGGAGAAATTTCTGGTGTTATTGATCAAACAAAATATCAATATACGATGTTCATTCAAAAAAGAGATTTTGATGGTAATGTTAACTGGACTAAAATGATGGCGACCAAACGTAAAGACATAAAGGCAAATAACGGCACTAGAAGTGTTGTAAGTAATGCTATAGCTTTAGACTCACTTGGATTTATTTATAATGTCGGAAGTTTACTCAAAGATAGTATAGACTTCAATCCTTCTTCATCAAAAGATTCTATCTTATCCACCAATGGATTAGCTGATATTTTTATTCAGAAATTAAATTCAAATGGAGAGTTTATTTGGGTTAAAAAAATTGGAGGAACTAGTTACGATGAAGCTAACACGATTATTACCAAAGGAAATGAATTTTATATTGCTGGGTATTTTTCTTCCACAGTTAATTTTGACCCTAGTTCTACAGTAACACCTTGTTCAACTTGCTTATCTGAAAAAGGAAATAAAGATATTTTTATCGGAAAGTACAATTTAAATGGAAAGTTAGTTTGGATCAAACAAATTGGAGGTTCAAAAGAAGATAATGCAAAACAATTAGACATTGATAAATACAAAAACATTTATCTAGTGGGTACATTCAACACTTCTGGAAGTCCAACAGATTTTTTAGGAGTATCTTCTATGTCATCAAGTGGAAACAATGATGTATTTCTTTTAAAATTTGACGTTCTTGGAAAAGGAATCTTAGCTCAAAAATTTAGTGGGTCAGGCTTTGATTATGGTAGCGTCATTAAAGCAGACACCATGAAAAATGTATATATTGGTGGTAGTTATAGTGGTAACATGACCATTACAGGTGCTTCAAAATCATTTGTTAGCAACGGGACTTCTGATATTTTCATCTACAAATCTCTACTTTCTAAAGGAAGTGATTCTATATTAAACGGAAGCGGTAAAGACACTACTGGTTTAGTTCATGAGAATTTTTTAAACTTTAAAATATATCCTAATCCTGTATTAAATACACTTCATTTGACTTTTGATTACTTACCTAGAAATGCACATTTAATTATCACAAATGTTTCAGGACAATCGATTTTAAACAAAGAATTAATTCAAGGTCAAATGGAAGACATCATTACTCTTGACCACTTAACTTCAGGAATCTATTTCGTTAAACTAGATTCAGAATATTCAAACTACACTTATAAGATTAATAAATTATAGTTATAAATTACAGATCATAAAAAAACCAGAGCAAGTACTCTGGTTTTTTTATGATCTGTAATTATTTTTTTACTTATCCTAAAAAAGGATATTTGTAATCGTTTGCTGGAATAAAAGTCTCTTTTATAGTTCTTGCTGATACCCAACGTAATAAATTCAATGGCGCACCTGCCTTATCGTTTGTACCTGAACCTCTAGCACCTCCAAAAGGTTGTTGACCTACTACAGCACCTGTAGGCTTGTCATTTACATAAAAATTACCCGCACTATGCTCTAACGCAATTAACGCTTTTTGAATTGCATAACGATCATTTGAAATAATAGAACCTGTTAATGCGTATTCAGACGTAGAATCAACAATTGTTAATGTTTCTTCGAACTTATCTGCGTCATATACATAAATAGTTAATACAGGTCCAAAAATCTCCTCTACCATTGATTTAAATTGAGGATTTGTTGTTACGATAACAGTAGGTTCTACAAAATAGCCAACTGTTTTATCATAATTACCACCTGAAATAATTTCGGCATCATTTGCTTGTTTTGCATACTCAATATAACTTGCAATTTTATCAAAAGAACGCTCACTGATTACAGCATTTACAAAATTTGAAGTGTCTGCAGGAGAACCCATTTTAACCGAGGATAATTGCTCAACTAAAACATTCTTTACATCACTCCAAAGATTTGAAGGAATATAAGCTCTAGAAGCTGCAGAACATTTTTGCCCTTGGAATTCAAATGCTCCTCTAGTCATTGCGGTAGCAACTTCCTGCGCATTTGCTGAAGAGTGCACCATAATGAAGTCTTTTCCACCCGTTTCACCTACAATTCTCGGATAACTTTTATAATTTTCAATATTATTAGCAATTGTTTTCCATAAATTTCGAAAAACTCCCGTTGAACCAGTAAAGTGAATTCCTGCAAAATCTTTGTGTTTAAAAATTACATCTCCAGCTACTTCACCTCCAACAGTCACCATATTGATTACCCCGTCTGGCAAACCTGCAGCTTGGAACAACTCCATAATTACTTGAGCAGAATATATTTGAGTCTCTGCTGGTTTCCAAACAACAACATTGCCCATCATTGCTGGTGCTGCAGATAAATTTGCTGCAATTGAAGTAAAGTTAAATGGTGTCAATGCAAAAACAAATCCTTCTAATGGTCTATATTGTAATCGATTCCACATACCAGGTAGTGATTCTGGTTGCTCACGATAAATTTCAGACATGTATTGAACATTAAATCTGAAAAAATCAATCAACTCACAAGCAGCATCTATCTCTGCCTGAAAAACATTTTTTGATTGCGCTAACATTGTAGCTGCATTCATTCTTGCTCTAAAAGGTCCTGCCAACAAATCAGCAGCTCTTAAAAAAACTGCTGCACGCTCTTCCCATGGTAAAGCAGCCCAAGCTTCTTTTGCTGCAAGTGCTTTTTCAATTGCTAACTCAACATGTTTTGCTTCCCCAACATTATATTGAGCCAACACTTTTTTATGATCATGTGGAGAAGTTAAATTCTTTTTATTACTTGTAAATACTTTTTCAGAACCAATGTACATTGGGATATCCAACGGTGTTTGATTATACATTTTG
>CANCJF010000131.1 GCA_947378245.1 Bacteroidota bacterium | reverse complement strand
CCTAAAAAATGTCCATTAGAGAGCAACATCTAAAAATCAGCCTAAAAAATGTCCATTATATCCAAAGTTCTAGTTATTATCAAGATAGTCAAGGAAATGTGTACTACGCCTCTTCTTCTTTAAGCACTATTTCTATTACAAGTTATGACATGGTAAATTCTGTGCCTGTTATGACAGGAACATTTACTTTTAAAGGTTATTCCAACACTTCTACTGTTGAATTATCAAATGGAAAATTTGATAAAGTAACTAATTAATAATCTTTGAAATTATGTCAAGAATATTACTTGTTATCGTAATTTTTATTGGTTTCTTTTTCAGTGCAAATGCTCAACATTTTAATGGTAGTGTAACCGTTGGATATGGTTATTTAAATGAGAAAGTACGTTTACAATACGAACATCCATTAAATAATCGGCTTACTATAGGAGGTAATGTAAATTACTACCTAGTGAACTGGAAGGGGCCAATTTTTGAACCTTTTTTTAGATTTTATAATAAATCAGGAAATGAAGATGGTTTTTTTGGACAGGTAAAAGTGGGTTATGGTAATTTAACAACTGCATATGCAGCAAATGAAGAACAATATGTTATCAATAAACGAATGAATACCTTTGGAACTGGCTTGGGCTTTGGCTACAAATATTTGTTTGATGATCGTTTTGTTTTTGAAACTTATTTGGGGTTACGTTATTATTCTTACACTCCTACTCAATATAACGATGCGTATTACACGTATTTTGATGTTGAGTCGATAAAATCGGTGTTTTGGTTCTTAACAACAGGTTTGCCGGTAGAGGCAAACTTTAAAATTGGATATCAATTTTAAATAGTTAACTAGAATTTAGTCATAAAAATAGGCTGTCCTTTTGAGACAGCCTATTTTGTTTATAGATTCAAATATTACAAGTTTATTTTACCAAACTTATAGCGTTTACCTTCGTTGTTGTTCATTTCAGACATGAGAATAATTCCATCATCTACTGTTTGAAACACACTTGGATAGATACTCATTCTAAAAATGGAGTTTTTGTGCATAGAAAATAAGGGTAAGCCAAATTTTTTGTCTTGATAGGTTACTTTTCCATCTGCTTCAACAACATACATAAATGTAGCATGGTGTGTTTTTTCACCAAAAGATGCATTTTTATAAAATTCTTTTCCATCTTTTTCAGTCCAAGATTGTGGTGGAATTGAATTAGGCGTCAAACGAGTATTGTTCCAAAGGATAAATAAACGATTGCTAACTAAGCCATAAACAAAAGAACCAAACTGGTTATGATTTTCATCTAATTCAATTTCAGATTGCGCTTTTTGTATGGTATTCGCCCAGCGTTTTTTTCCAGATTTTTCCAAAGCAAATAGTAAAGCATCCTTGTAGTGGTAACTATATTTTGTTATTGGTTTTGCAGAAGGACCAGAAGAGGAAGGATAGGAAGTAGTACTTACGTATGAGTTTTCAGCAATTAGTATCGCTGTTCCGTCATTTAAGAATAACAAGTCTTTTAATATTTGTTCTTCAATATGTGCATTTGGTTCTGCTGCTTTTTTAGCACTCATATGTTGTGATAAAAATATCGCTCCAAAAGGTTCATAAGCAGTTGCAGCAGCAGTTAAATCTCCTTCACATCGAATGTAGAATGTTCCCTCCAGTTTACGTTCATTTTTAGTAGAATAAAAACCTGCACAAACCACATTTCCTTGGACATCCATTTTGAATAAATGGGATATAAATAATCGCTCATCTTGAAAAATTGTATTTGCTTTCCAAGTTAATGTAGCGGCATTCATAGTAAACAACACATGATCAAAACGTTGCTTTTCTGCATCAATTAATTTCAGCATAAATGCATTGCCCTTGTTGTCCACTAATATTTCGTTATTCAACGTACGTTTACTTTCATTATTTAATGTAATGTCTTTCGTCCATAATTTTTTTAAGGTAAGAGCGTCAAAAACAGAAAGTCTTATTTTTTCCATGCTTCCTTTTTCAAAAGGAAATTCGGATAATACTAATAGTTTCGTTTTATCGGGAGACATAACAGCATGATAGTTACCTGAATTGATTTGCTTTTGAGCCGTCATCATTTCCAATTCAACTTGTTCTTTCTCCAATTCACCATCCAGATTGATTTTACGCACCATTAGACTAGCTTTCATCTGCGATTTATCCCAGTTGTCGTAAAACAGTAAAAACTTTTCTTTGGATGGTAGCATAAAACGGTACGTTAAAGATTTCCCCATAACACCCTCGTTTACATCAAATTCTTTAGAAAATACTTGATTGTATTCTATATCAAATTTCTCGATCCAACATTTTTTATTTAGAAAACTATTGGTTTCACGAAGTGCATAAAATCCATTTTCATCTGTTCGGATGATGCTTTTGATTTTTGCTTCTACATTCTCATTCGTCAAAGGTTTTCCCCAAGTAATAAGAGGTTCTTGTCCTATTAGTAAGCTTGTTACAGTAAGTAATAGTAATGTTATCCAGTTTTTCATACTATTGTTTGTTGTTTTTTGCATACCATTCATTGTATTCTGCTATTATTTTTTCAATATTTAGAACACCATAGCCTTTTTCTTTATCGCTGATTTTTTTAACCATTTCGGCATTTTCTTTAACTAATTCACTCATTTTTTTGACGTAACCCATTAAAAAACTTGTTAACTCTAATGGCTTTTCATCTCCTTTTTGAAAGATTTCTTTTTCCGTATATACAGATTGTCCATCGCTACCAAAACTTGTCCATTCATACCACATACATGTTTTTATTCTTCCTTCTTTTTTAACTATTAAAAAACGAACAGGTTTAGCCAACAAACCTCCGCTATAATTCATGGCTACATAATGTTTGTCTGCAATCATGTATTCTTTTAGGTCTTCTGGTTTGTACTCAATTTTTGTTTTTTTGTTTTTTGGGTCACTATAAAATGTAACGATTTTTTGATTGTCATCCCCAAAAGGTGTGGACGCAGCTCTAGGGTGAGCTTGAATATAACCTTCTATTTTTGATCCGTCATTTTTGATGATATATCCAGGATATTTTTCTCCAACTCGGTAAATGTCAGTTGACCAGTCTTGTCCAAATAGGCAAACTGATAATAGGATAAATAATCCAGTAATAGTTGTTTTTTTCATAGTTTATTTGATTTTAGATTTAACATTTAAAGTTGTTGTACAATTACTTTTTCTGCCATAATTGCTTCTTGTAATTTTTTCAATTCCTTAGGTAAAATTGTAGTAGGGACAATTAGTTGTTTTAATTTGGGTATCGTATTTAATTGTTTGGCAATACCTAGGTAATTACAACGATTAAGAATAAGTGTAAATTTCGAAGGGAGTAAAGCTAAATTGCTTAGTTGTATATGTTCAGGAGCATCTCCTAAATAAATCTCGTTTAGTTTAGATAATTGCGCAATACTAGTAGGGAACTCATAAATTTTCTGACAATCGTTCAGGTATAGAATACGTAAATTGCTTAACATTCCGATACAGTCAGGTATTGGTTGTGCATTACGTAATTCTATGTGTAATTCTTCTAGGTTCGTTAAACTACAAATTTCTTCTGGGAAAACTTTGAAGTTCGTAAGTCCATTGATGGATAAATAACGTAGGTTTTTTAGTTGTGTTAATGATGGATGTAATTGAGTGATTTTTCCAATATTTGCTTTAAAAACAATTAATTGTGATAATTGATCTACTTCTGGAAAATATAGGACATCTGTCGTGTATAATTCTAATTGCTTAAGGTTTTTTAGTTGACCAATGGTCGATGATATATAATTTACAATAGGATCTTTAATAATCAAGATTTCTAATAAAGGAAGTTTAAGTAATTGTGGATGTTCATTGAAGTCTTCCAATTTATTAATTTTTAAACCTTTTATATTTTTGAGGTAGGGGTGAAATTGAAGTAATTTGCTATCGTAAAATGACAAATAATTTACAGAGGGCATCTCAGAAATTTTTTGGAAGAATTGTTCCATTTTTTCTTTAGTAAGATAAAAACTTACAGAAGTAAATGTTTCATCTAAATAGACATATTTAAGATTATTAAGAGTTGATAACTCACTTAATTTTTTTGAATTTGCTGAAATTTTAACTGCGATTGTTGTTTCAGGAGTTAACAATGCTTTTTCTAAGCTTGACACGATTTGAATATATTCACAATATTCACTTTTATTGTATTCGGTTGGCAATCCAAACGAGGTTTTTTCTTGACTAAATAACGTATAAGAAAATTCAAAAATTAGAAATAAAACGTAGATTTTTCGCATAGTATTGATTTGCAATGTTTTTACAAATTTCATGACAATAGAATATAAATCCTAAATGTTGATGATTTTATAAAGAGTTGTTTTTAAGTGTAAACATATGTAAAACTGAACTTTAGTTGTTATTGTTTTAAGTTTTTTCAGGTATTTGTACCTATTAATATGGGTATATATACGCTTAAAAATTGTTGTATAAAAAACAACTTTAAAACAAAAAAATTCATTTATATTTGTTTCTCAAATTTGTAAATAAAATTTCCAATGGAAAAAGAAAAAAATAGATATTCAGACTCTGAATTACAAGAATTTAAAGAATTGATATTAGATAAATTAAAGGAGGCAGAACACGATTATTCTTTGTTAAGTAAATCACTTTCTCTTTCTGAGGATCACGGAACTGATGATACAGGTCGTACATTTAATATGATGGAAGATGGTTCTGAAACTTTGTCAAGAGAGGAAGTTGCACAATTAGCTGCTCGTCAGGAGCAATTTATTCAAAGTTTGAAGAATGCATTGATCCGTATTGAGAATAAAACATACGGTGTGTGTAGAGAAACGGGTAAATTGATTCAAAAAGAACGTTTACGTTTAGTTCCTCATGCAACTTTAAGTATTGAAGCCAAAAACGCGCAGAAATAATATGTTTCGAAAAAAAATGATCATTGTAGGGGCTATTGTGGCCCTTATTTTGTTTTTAGACCAAGCGATGAAAATCTATATGAAATCATCGATGGTTGCATCTGTTGAACCAATTAATATTTTCGGTTCATGGTTGCGCTTACAATACATTGAAAATCCAGGAATGGCTTTTGGTACTACGTTTGGTAGTGGTATGATCGCTAAACTGTCCTTGAGTATTTTTAGAATAGTTGCGATTGGAGGTATAGCCTGGTATTGGTTAAAACAATTAAAATCAAACGCAAAAATCGAGTTTTTAATAGCCGTTGGATTTATTTTTGCTGGAGCTTTAGGGAATTTAATTGATTCGATGTTTTACGATTTTATCTTTTCATTTGATCCATGTTCAAGCTACAATCAGTTTCAAGGGTCAGGTGTTAAAGCTATTTGTAATTATTTCGGAACAAATCCAGTAGAAGTAGAGGTACGTCATCAAGGGTTTTTGTTAGGAAATGTAGTGGATATGTTTCAATTTAATGGAACTTGGCCATCGTGGGTTCCGTTTGTTAGCGGAAAAGAGGTTTTTCCTGCCATATGGAATTTAGCAGATGGTTCAATTACAGTTGGAGTATTCATGGTGTTAATACGACAAAGATCATACTTCCCGAAAGAGAAGAAAAACGAAGTGATTGAATCAAGTGAACCAACCGAAGTATAAAACTTAAGAAAATGTTACTTGCTCCGGGTGCTACTGGTTGGATTACCAAATACGAAGATTTACTGAATAAAGGAGAAATTATTGTTTCAGTAGAAAAACCGAAAGGATTAAGTCTCGAACATTTTGCACATTTGCATTTGTCACAATCGGGTATAGTATTTGGGTTTCCTACAGAATTATTATTTGCGACAGAAGTAGATGGAAATTCCTGGACCACTGAAGAAAAATTGACCCTATTACTTTTTGAATCTCACCTTTTTATTTTTGTATTGAATGGTGGGGATGCTGTAAATGATTTCGATGAATTTATCGCTTCGTTATTAGCTTTTTACGGTAAGCATAACGCACCAACAGTTAGTAAATTAATGAGTTTTTTCAAGAAAGAATCTACTGTAGAAAAATTAGAAAATATTCTTGAAAAACGTACAGATATTAAACTAAACTTAAGAGATAATGCCTTGTGGGTTAATTATTTAAGCAACTCATTTGTATATCTAGATGTGATTCTTTATCACGAATATATCAAAACGAATAAAACCATTGTTGAATCTAATTACGAAGAGTTAGCATTGGATGTATTGAAAACTATTGTATTTACTGGTTATTCGGATGGTGAATTGCAAGCAGCTGAAAAGGCAATGTTTGATGTTTTTTTAGCCTCTGCAAACTTAAATGATCAACGTAAAAAACAAGCGCTTTATTACATTAAAAATGGAGCATCATTAACTGATTTATCTGCAATATTCTCACATATTTGGATGTTTAAACGATTTTTGATCGATATTTCGGTTTTAACGATTTATACCAATCAAGAAACTTTAGTAAATGAAAAAGATTTTTTATTAAAGTTCTGTGATTTCCTTCATATTCCTCGTGAAGAATTGAATGAAACGATAGTTACGATTGAGCAATTTGTATTGAATCACGCAGATAAAATTTCGTTTCTACAAAATAAAAATGCGGTAGAACATCTATATGGCAATGTTTCTAAACGTTGGATTAAAATCTTAGGAAGAAACAAGGATAAATTAGCTTTGGAGTTAAAGCAGAGTAAAGAGTTAATGTTACTCATTAAGAAATCCACCAATCAAGAATTAACGAAAGAGGAGAAAGAAAAAGTGAAAACGCAATTTTTGGATTTATTGAAAACCATGCCAGCAATTACGATATTCATGTTGCCAGGTGGTGCTTTGCTATTACCAATAGTGATGAAGATCATTCCTGATTTGATTCCATCTGCATTTAGAGACAATGAAATTGATGATTAAAACATTTATAGTAAGTGGTTTTATGTGTTTGTTTGTGTTTTATTTACAAGCACAGTCATCGAATTTAACCTCATTATATCCTCATTCACGCGGATGGATAAACAAATACGAAGATTTATATGTGAAGGGAAATATACAGATATTAGAACAGGTACAAATTCCTACCATCCATGAAAAAACGTTAGTACTTGAACGAATGCATTTACCAGATTTATATCCGACATTGATTTATGCGACTCATATTTCAGATCAATTTTGGACAAAAAAAGATAAGAACAAATTAGTGTTGTTTGAATATTTTTTGAGTACTTATATAAAATACAAAGGAATCCCAACGAATAATTTGGATGATTTTATAAACTCTTTAACTGTATTTTACCAAGCAGACACTTCGAAGTTATTGACTAAAATTCTTAAAATGGACTTTTTAGAATTGACCATACGACATAAAGTACAAGTACCTCGTAATTGGTTTAAAAACCCTATGTGGTATCGCTCACAAGCAAATGCATTACTTTTAAATGAAGTTAGTCAGTATGAAAATTTTCTTAAAACAGGTGATAAATTTGACAAAAAATCAGAAGATTCATTGGCATATAATTCCATTTCATTTGTAGTTCAACAAGCTCGTAAAGATTTTATCATCAATTGTAAGGAAAAAGAATTGTTTGATTTTTATGTTGCATCAGCAAGAGTTTCATGGAAAAAAAGGCGTTTATTAACTGAAAAATTTGAAAATGAGGATACTACTCATTTTACAAATGGATCTGTAAAAACGGGCCAGCAGTCTGTAAATAATTATGATAGATGTGATGATCAGAAAGTAAAATGGCGACAAGAAGCTGGGTTTAAATGGTCAAGGATTCTTAAACGGAACGCCTACAAATTTGGTGTCGAAGCGAAAGAAACAAGAGAATTGTTTTCACTTATTGGAAAATCATTTCATGCAGATTTAACTGACGAGGAACGAAAAAAAGTAAAAGTACAATCGATTGATTTAGTAATGGTTATACCATCAGCAATTATTTTTATAATCCCTGGAGGATCCGTTATTCTTCCTTTTGCATTAAAATATATTCCAGTCTTATGCCCAAGTGCTTTTAGAGATAATTCATTAAAAGTGAGATGATGAAAGTATATAAATTTATAATTGTT
>CANCJF010000130.1 GCA_947378245.1 Bacteroidota bacterium | reverse complement strand
TGCAAGTGATAGAGTCCTCACATAAAAAAGGAATTTTTGATCCGAGTTTAATCGATAAAACGAAAGAGGTTAATTGTGAAGTTCCTCTAGGTGGAGTTATGATTATGAGTCCATTACTTATGCATCAATCACTATCAAGTACATCGGATACGAAACGTAGGGTTATTCATTTTGACATAACAAATATATCTCTTCCAGGTGGGTTGAATTGGGGAGAAAAAGAATCGTTATTTGTTTAACTTTTTTGATTTTATCGGATAAATTAGTAGATAATATAAGTATCTCATCCATTTTTTATTTGAAAGGAGTAAGATTGATTCTAATTTATTTATTAAGGAAATTGATTTATTTTTTTGTATTTGTTCAATAATTTTTGAAAGGTTGGGTTCAATTTCAAGTAGTGATAAAGCGTTGATGGCTGGAAGAATTATTTCTGAACTTTCATTTTCTTGAACTAGTTGCTTAAACTTCACCCAATCAATTTGAATTTCTTCATTTTTTAAATAGTAAACACTTTCTACAATCCATGCAAACGTATGAGAGTAACTATTTACACTAGAATTTAATAAAGTTAAATAGAACGAAAATGTAGGGGACAAATTTAAAGATTCTTGGTGGAATTTTTTAGTATGTGGAATTCGTGTTAAACACCAATAAAATTGAATTTTTTCATTGTTTGTATTGATCAATTCTATAAAATTTTGTCTTTTTAATTTTGAGTAAAATTGATTTTTACTTTTGGACAACTTAAAATTTAAATGGAGCAGTAAATTTATTATTGCATTTTTTTCTTCTTGCTTAATTAACCCCCTTAAAATATGGAGGTTATTATTTTGAATGTGTTGAATGAAATAAGATTTATTATTTAAATATTTTTGTATTTCGGTAAATAAAACTTGTTGTTTTTGATTTTTAACCCAGTTTTTTTTGATTATTCCTCGATAACGGGGGGTATTTTCATCTTCGATTTGAAAATGGTCAATTTGTTTTACAAGAGTTGGTATTAACTGAATCGATTGGGGATCTAATTCTTCAAAATTCTGTTCTTTTTTCCAAATCCTCCATGTAGTTAAAAATTGTTCTTTATTTTCCGTTAAACAACATTGAATTAAAGCTTTTTGTGCAATGGTAAAGGAAATGAATAAATTTTTATCAACTAAGTTCATTCGTTTATAAAGTAGCTATTAATTCTTTTACCTTGGATGAAATGTCGTCAAAATCTGAACCAACATTTAACGTGAAGTTGGGTAGAGATCGTGTAAGATTTGCTAAAGAATTTAAATGATTTAAGTTGTTTATTTTAAGTTGAACTAATGTACTTGGAGCCAATGAACGTAGTGATTCAGCAGCTGAGATAGGATGATAACTTGTTTTTATCTCCGAGGTGATGTTTGGAACGATAATGGCTTTTATTTCAGTGTTTTTGGAGATTTGATTTGCAAACAAAGGGTATAAAAAGAGCAAAGGTTTGTTGTTTTTATCTAAAATTCCTTCTGTGTATTTTCCTTTAATTTTATTGAATCTATCAATATGTTTTAAATTGAGTTTACCACTATTAAAAATGGAATAAGCAATTGGTTTTTCGCCATAAAGATCTACCAAAATGTAGTCGTCACTAAGGTAGTTTAAACCACCAATGAGACATTGAATAGAAGTGGAAGATTTACCTTTTCCACTTCTCCCTACAATTAGCACCCCCTTTTCACGCTCACTCACACATCCAGCATGTAAAATGTTGAGACTTTGATGACTTGCCCAAATTGCAATAATTTTAAAATAGGGGGAAGAAATAAAGGAATTGTTCAACGTTTTAGCATCTTTTAGAATGCAAATAGCCTGGTTTTTTTGTTGATTGTATATATATAGTATAGATTGGTTATCATATTGACAAACAAAGAAATGTTCTAGATGAAATTGCACAAAACTATCTTCTACTAAATCTGAAGGTGTCTCCCAAGGTTGGGTAGGCATATTTATTTTGCTTTCTTTTTCATCCCAAACTAAAATTTCAAGGGAAGGTATGTTACTTTGAAGAGCAAAAATCTCAATATGTTTTAAGGCCTGACATGTTAATTTTTGAATTATATGTCCTGCAGATTTAATAACAATTTCCTTTTTTGCTAAAGAGAAAAAAAATCGAGATTCATGGTTTAAAGCTTCACAAGCTTTTGAGAAATGTTGTATAGAACTATTATAGAAATGTTCAGTAGATATTAAATTTTCTTGAAAGTTTGAACTTTTTTCCATTATTATTTAATAGAATCTTCCTCCGATTTTTTTGGCCAACCAACGTTTGTGTCCACATCGTGAATAGGATCAAATAATAATAAATCTTGCATGTCAGTATAACATTCTAATTGTGGAACGTTAAATTCTTTAGCGACTAAAGCTAGCCATTCATTCGATGGAAGATTTTTTTGTTCAGTTGAAGGCTCAAGCAGTTCATTTGAAATTAATTGATTTAAGAATTCTTCAAATGACTGATTTAATATAGATGGATCTTGATTGTAATGATTACTCAATAACTCAATTGTATGTTCATACGAATGACCTTCATTCAATAATTTCCAAAAGCTATATGCCGAAAAACGTAAACTGTAATAACTGCCAGATTTTAGGTTAATTGCTAATACTTCATTGTCAAAGTATTCAGAGCTAACATCTTTAGAATTTATTTGATAGAAACGCATACGCTATTTTTGATTATGTCTGCAAAAATAATCTATTATTTATAAATATTAATCTAATTTTAACTTATAATTGATTGTCAAGTTAAGCGTTTTATCGCTAAAGTAAATGGAACAAACTAGTAAAATGAAAATAAGTAAGGAGTTAAAATTTATCATTGAGCTTTTGAAAAATCAAGTTAATGATTTTAACTTATTGAAAATCAAAAGTTACAGTACTGAGATGTACTCATGGAATCGATTTGTCTCGTTGGTTATAAAACATCGCTTGGTATCCGTTATTTATACGTCGCTTCAAAATCTTGAGGTAGAAATACCCAAAGAGGAAGCCGAAAGATTAAAATATCATTTTGAATTAGAGCGAAAAAAGAATTTTATTTTAAACGTATCGTTGATAAATTTGAATGATGCGTTAGAAAGAGAAGTTAGGGTATTGTGGTTTAAAGGAGTTGTTCAATCGCAACGAATGTATGGTAATCCATTACTACGAAGTTATTCAGATCTAGATGTGTTGATAGACCAGAATGACTTATATAAAGTAGACGAAATATTGAGGAAAGAAGGATATTTCCCCATTAATGATTGGACGAAATATTCAAAATCTCATTTTTCTAAGTATTCAGAAATCATCAAAGAAATTGGATATGTAAATCATAAAACAAAAGTATTTATTGATTTACATTGGAATTTGGTTTTTGCGAAACAGTTATTTCCCTATACTTTTGATGAAATTTATGAATCGTCTATCGAACTAGAACTTCATTCTAAAAAAGTGAGGTCACTTGGTGAGTTGCATAATTTTATTTATTTGAATTTACATGGTTGTTTTGACGATTGGAAAAATTTGTCTCAATTATTGGATATTCAGGTTTCGGTCAACAAAGAACCAGTACTTAAAAATAAATACATAGAATTTCTTAAATATCATCGTTTAAGTGATTCATTGGCTGATGGAATTAATTTGTCAGAATTTATTTTTTCTGAGAAGCACTTAAGTAATCAAACGTGTATAAATCATATTTCTCAATTTGAATATGCGGAGGAATTTGAAAAACAACAAAAGTTTTTACGAATTCATCGATTAATCCGAGTTAGTAAATTTAATTCTTCCTTGAGTTACAAAATTATAAGTCTTGAAGCGAATGTTTTTTATGGCGATAATAAAGATTTATGGAGGCTACCTAGATCGTTATTTTTCCTGTATTATATTTCTGTTCCCTTTCGATGGTTAGGACGGAAAATCAGTCGCAAAAAATCGTTATCTTAGCAATCCAAAGAATCAACTATGTCTATCGAAGTAAAAAATCTTTCCAAATTTTATGGCGAACAAGCAGCTGTAAATGATATTTCTTTTACCATTAATAAAGGAGAAATTGTTGGTTTTTTAGGTCCGAATGGTGCTGGGAAATCTACTACCATGAAGATTTTGACCGGATTTATTCCTGCTACTTCCGGTGAGGTAAAGATTTGCGGCATGGAAGTAGATGTTGATTCACTAGAAACTCGTAAAAAGATAGGTTACCTGCCTGAAAATAATCCTTTATACTTAGACATGTATGTACGTGAGTATTTGGAATTTGTCGGTAAAATATATAAAGTTCCGAACTTAAAAGCGCGTATCGACGAAATGATACAACAAGTTGGATTGGAAGTGGAACAAAACAAAAAAATCGGGATGCTTTCTAAAGGCTATCGCCAACGTGTTGGTTTAGCGCAAGCAATCATTCATGATCCGGAGGTGTTGATTTTAGATGAGCCAACCACTGGATTAGATCCAAACCAATTGGTTGAAATTCGTGAATTAATCAAACGTATCGGCAAATCAAAAACGGTAATGCTTTCGACACATATCATGCAAGAGGTAGAAGCGATTTGTGACCGCGTGATTATCATTAAATCAGGTAAAATTGTAGCAAATAGTACGGCAGCTGAATTACAATACGAAGAAAATAAACAAGTAGTTTACGTAGAGTTTGAAGGTGAACTATCTAAAAATGCATTGAAGAAAGAGGCTGGTATCACGACTGTTGAATCCGTTGGAACGAATGCTTGGTTAGTGGAATCGGATAATGCAGTGGATTTACGTAAGCTAATCGCTCAATTTGCACAGAAAAACAACTTGTTGGTATTGACGCTTCGCAAGGAAGAGAAAACCTTGGAAGAAGTGTTTAAGGAGTTGACGAAGTAAATAAAGTGAAGAATACCTTTCTGTATTAGTTTTATTTCAAGTAGCGTAGTATTTTTTTTCTTGTGATAACTGTGTTAATCTTTCCTCAACCACTCAAACGCTGGAATCACGCGAATTGTTCCATTTTCCGTTTCGATGATTTCTCGTTCGTCAATGGTTATTATCCAACTTTCTTTGATTTCCAATGATTTCATGGCTACATCCAACGCCTTTACTTCTCGTTTGCGCGTTTCTATATCGGAAATACTGTACGATACTTGAATCAATAAATGCTCTTCGGGTACATAAAAGTCAACTTCCAATTTATTTTTTAAGAAATAAGGAGCGTATCCTCTTCTTCTAAGTTCTATGTAGATTTGGTTTTCCAATAATTTAGTTTCTTGGTCGTTTAAAAACAGCATCAGTATTCCAGTATCTAAAAAGTAATACTTTTTATTGGTTTCTTTTTCTACAAACTTGCTGTAAAAATTGGTAATTGGAGCAATCAAAAAAGATGCTTCTAAATGATTTAAATAATCGAATAAAGTATTACTTCCGATACTTACACCTGTCGATTTTATCAAATTCTTAATGCGATTTACAGAAGTTTCATTATTGACACTTTCCGCAAGTTTTTTGATTAAGAATTTCAATAAATTGGGATTCGAAATTTTGTAACGTGCAATCAAATCTCCGTAAAACAATTTTTGATACACTGAGGATAAAAAATCACGTTTATTATCTAGGTGTAGAAGTTCTGGAAAACCACCATATTGTAAGTATTCTAAATATTGTTTTTTTAATTCAAAGCGTTCTTCAGAATACAAGGCATTTGCAGAAAAATTTAGTTGTTGAAAGGATAAGTATTCGTTAAATGATAAGGGTAAAATTTCTTTATTGATATAACGACCTCCTAAAGTGGTCGCAATTTCACTACTCAGCATTTCTGCATTACTTCCAGTTACACATATCCGATATCCTTCGTCGGCTAAGCGTCGTGCGAATTTCTGCCAATGTTCGATGTTTTGTATTTCATCTAAAAAGATAATGGGTTGTTGGTCAAATAATTCTTTGTAAGCTTCTAGTATTTCATTGAAATTAATATGGGTCATTCCAATCAATCGTTCATCTTCAAAATTTATGAAAAGGATAGCATCAAAATTGTTTTTCTTAACAAGCGATTGGATGATTTGATATAGGTAGTAGGTCTTACCAGCGCGTCGCAATCCTGTAAATACATAGTTTGCATTTGCTTCTAGGTCGACTTTTCTTGCTTGTACATCGGTTTTTTGGAGCCAATCTTGGCGTTGAATGATGATTTGTTTGAATATTTCTCGCATGAATTACACTTTGTATAGTGTAAATATAATAGTTTTTATCTTATTTAAAAGATATTTTTGGTTGTTTTTATCTTTTGTAAAAGATATTTTAATTTATTTTTATCTCTTGCAAAAGATAAAATTATCATTTCTGAACTGTTACTCCCCTCAAAAATCGTTCAATTGAATCAGTCCCAACCGCTGTAAAGCGACTGTCTGAAGAGGAAGGAAAAGGACCGCCGTGTTGCATCGCAGGACTAACCTCAACTCCCGTAGGAACCCCATTCAAAATCACCCGACCCGCTTTTTCTAGTGCGAGGAAAAACAAATTATGTGCTTCAATATTTTCCTCATTGTGAAATAGGGAAAACGTTAATTGTCCGTGAATGTTTTCTAAAATCTGCTCAATTTCTTGTTGATCTTTACAAATAACGAGTAAGGCATGAGGACCAAAAACTTCTTCTTGAAGGAGCTTGTTGGAGTCAAATATTTGACCATTAGTTAGAGATAATTGAGGTATCCCCAAATTACAGGTATTTGTTACGGTTCCTTCTGTAAATAATTGAACATTCGCTTGATCTATTACTTGTTTTGCTCGTTGAGTGTAAGTTCGCGCTATTGTTGGGTGAACCATCGAATAGCTAACTTGTTTCTCAAAGATAGTTTTGAAAGTTTCTAAAAAATGAGTTGTTTCGGCTGATTTCACTAAAAACAAAGCCCCAGGTTTGGTGCAAAATTGACCGGAACTCTGAGTGATCGACAAGGCTAATTTAGAGGCGATAATATCCGATTCTTTTTTTAATGCAGAAGGTAAAATAACAACAGGATTCAAACTACCCATTTCAGCGAATACAGGGATTGGAACTGATCGCTGTTGCGCCAACTGTTGAATGGCTACTCCGCCTTTGATACTTCCGGTAAAACCTATGCCTTGTATCAATGGATGTTGAACTAATTGTTGACCAACTTCATAACCTGAAGCATTTAAATGAGAAAATACTCCTTCGGGTAAATTAAGTTCTTTTGCTACTTTAACCACCAATTTCGCGACCTGATAACTCGTATGTGCGTGAAACGGATGACTCTTAATGATAACAGGACAACCAGCAGCCAATGCAGCAGCAGTGTCTCCTCCAACCGTAGAATATGCAAACGGAAAATTACTAGCGCCAAAGACTACAATTGGACCAATGCCTAGTCTGTATTTAGTCAGCTGTGGTTTTGGAGTAGGTGTTCTGTTAGGTTCAGCTAAATCAATATGTTTCACTTCCCAAAGATCTTGAGAAAGCAAGTCTGCAAAGGATGTTAATTGAAAAATAGTTCGTGCAAATTCTACTTCAGCACGTTGTTCGTTTAAGCCAGATTCTCCGCAATAAGTGTTTATTAATAGCGATTTATTTTGTTCTAATTCCGTAGCGATCGCTTTTAAAAATCGAGCACGCTCCATCGGTGAAGTTCTTGAAAATGGACGATAAGCAGCGTTCGCTAAATTTGCACTTTGGTCAACTTCTGCTTGCGTCGCTTCCACAAAAAGTTCAAGATGCAATTGATCCGTAATTGGATTTATTGTTTGAAAAGTGATTGTTCCTTCAGATGAAGTGTGGTAGCCGATGAGGTTTGGGATGTTCATATGATAAATGTAGGAAACATATTTCTTTTGTGATTTTTAGCACAGAGATTTTTTTTGAGATTTTTGACGTATTTGCGTTTTCGAGAACGCAGAGCAAATTTTGACGCAGTCAAAATTATTAGATTTCATTTTCTAACAACGTTAGAAATCCTCTGCGACCTCAAAAATTCAGTCAACTACTTCACTTTCCTCTTGTTCCCTTTAGTTTGTAAAGTGATTTAAATATAGTAAAATTTAAAATAAATTTACCTTATAACTCATTCCACAAGAAACAGGGGGTATCATTCCGATCCTAAGGAGTCTAGACCTATGCAGAGATTACGACCCCTGTTTCTTTGAGAGCAAG
>CANCJF010000129.1 GCA_947378245.1 Bacteroidota bacterium | reverse complement strand
TATAAATATTAATACACCAAGTGAAAATATATTAATATATAATAATACATTGCACAAAAACAAGTATAGTATGGGATCATACGGGCCAAAAAACAGTAAAATGATAAACGTGTATACCTATAATAATCTATCTGACAATGACAATAAACAATCATGGAATTATGATTCATTCTATGGTTCAATATTAGATTCAAATTATATGTATAACAATCTTTTTTTTACAGACCCAATAAACAATAATTACGAACTAAAACCAAATTCAACAGCAATAAATACAGGAATAAAAACTGTATATACAACAGACTATATTGATAATTTACCAGATAAAGGAGCGGTTGAATATGGTAAAAAAACTTTTAACTATGGATCCTCTATTATTCTACAAAATAAAGATAATCAAAGCCCATACTCTGCTTCAAATTTTACATTAGTAAAAAACACTAATGATTCAACATTATTCAAATGGGAATATCTTCATGGAATAGTCGATAGTTTTTATTTGCAACGAAAAATGTCAACTGAGTTAGAATTTAAAACAATTATGAGAACCAACTCTAATACATTTTTTTACAATGATACAATTACAGAAACAGGAGAATATAGATATCAAATAATAGCAAAAAATAAATATGGAATATCGATTCCGTCGAATAGTGTTGAAGTTTTCAAAAACAATAATATTACAAATTCAATCTTTCTGGATGCTGAAAATAACGATATGCAAAAGGGTACTACAATAATTGAAGAAACTATTGGGTACTTAGACAATAAAGATTGGATAGCTTTTAAACAAATCAATTTTGGTGATTCTATTTTAGATGCTTGTAAAATAAAATTTGCAGTCCCATGTGAAAATGCATGGCAAAATATTCAGTTGCGTAAAGATGGATTTATGGGAGAAATAATTGGTGAATACATCACAGAAAACACCGGAGGTTGGGATAAATTTGAAGTAAAAGATTTTCCTATAAAACCTACATCAGGTATTCACGATATCTATATTAAGTATAGAGGTAAGTCTGGGATCGGAACTGTCGATTGGCTCCAATTATATAATTCGAACGGAAAGATCATTAAATCAATTCATCAGGATCTCAAATGCCCTCAACCAAATAACAACAATGAGAATATCCCCATTAAACTATTCCCAAACCCTGGAGTTGAACTACTTAGAGTTGGTTTTGAAAATAAAGAAATTACTAGAGCAAAAGTTGAAATTTTCAACACTATAGGGCATAAAATTTCAGAACAAAAGTTCTCAGATCTTTATCCTGGTGAAATTGAACTTTATGTTGAATCAAAAGAATTAGACTTCGAATTAAATAGCTCATTTTACATTATTAAAGTAACAATAGAAAATGAAAACCACAATCAAGAAACCAGTCTTAAATATATAAGATTATAAATTATTTACTAAATCGATATTTTAAAATACAATAAATTGCTCTAAACCCATCTTTCCAACCTATCTTTTTACCTTCTTCATAGGTTCTTCCATAATAGGAAATTCCAACTTCGTAAATTCGAATTTTTGGAATTTTAGCTATCTTTGCTGTTACTTCCGGTTCAAAGCCAAAGCGTTTTTCATTTAATTTAATTGATTGAATCAAATCAGTTTTAAATAGCTTATAACAAGTCTCCATGTCAGTCAAATTAAGATTAGTCATCATATTTGATAATGTAGTCAAAAACTTATTCCCTATTGTATGCCAAAAGAACAAAATACGATGAGGATTACCTCCAATAAAACGAGAACCATAAACAACATCTGCAAAGCCATCCAGCATAGGTTGTAATAAAATGTTAAATTCTTGAGGATCATACTCTAAATCTGCATCTTGTACAATACACATATCTCCTGTTGCTTTAGAAATCGCTGTGTGAATAGCAGCACCTTTACCCTTATTTACCTCATGTTTATAATAAGAAATAGGAAGATCTGGATGAAGTAAAATATAATTATTAATAGCTTCTTCTGTATCATCTTTAGAGCAATCATTAACTATAATTAATTCTTTGGTTACCCCTTGAATTAATTCAACAGATTTAATCTTATCCAAAATCAAGTGAATAGTTCTGGCTTCATTATAAGCAGGTATCAGAATAGATAGTTTTTTCATCATAATAACTTTAAATAAAAAAAGCCTCACGATTTGTAAGGCTTTTTAGCGGAGAATGTAGGATTCGAACCTACGGTACCTTTCGGTACAACAGTTTTCAAGACTGCCGCAATCGACCACTCTGCCAATTCTCCGTAGCAAAAATAATAATTGTTTGCGAATTGACAAGCAAAAAACAAGAAAAAAGTATGTACATTTGAAATAAATGTAACTAAATAATGAAATCAACATTAACTATAATAATTATATCTCTAGCATTCAGTTCCTTAACTCAAAACGTTAATTTTGAAGGAGACCAAATAAATTATTATGAAAATGGTACAATTAAAGAAAAAGGGAAAATAATTAATGGTCAAAAACACGGTGAATGGCTTAAGTATTATCAAAATACCCAGATTAAAGAGAAAATAAAATACATCAATGACAAAATTGATGGTGAATACAATGAATATTATCTAAATGGAAATATAAAAGTTAAGAAATATTATATCTCAGGGATAATAGATGGAGACTATAATGCTTATTTTGAAGATGGTACTCTTCAAGAAAAAGGTAAATATAATCACGGTGAACTAGTTGATGAATTTATTTTATATTATCCAAATGGAAAAATTAAATGCTTCGGTAGATATGATCGTGGAATGAAAACTGGTGAGTGGAATTATTGGTATGAAAATAGTCAACTAGAACTATCAGAAAAATATAGTAATAATAAAAAGAATGGAAACAGGATCTATTATTATACGAATGGAACACCTAAAGAAACTGGAAAATATTTAAATGATCTAGAAGATAGTACTTGGGTATATTATTTCCCTACTGGAGAAATAGAAATGTCCATACATTTTACCTTAGGGAAAAAAGACGGAGAAAGAAAAATATATTACAAAAATGGGCAGGTTGAAAAAACAGAATTTTATATCAATGATGATGAAACAGGCAATTGGTTAAAATACTATGAAAATGGGCAAATTGCCGAGAAAGGTAGATTTGTACATTGGAAGAAAGATGGCGAATGGATATACTATTATAATAATGGAAACATAAAAGAAAAAGGTAATTATACGAACGATATGAAATATGGCTATTGGCAATCATATTTTGAAAATAATATACTTTCATCTACAATGAATTATGATAATGGGAAGTTGTCTGGAGAATATGTAGATTATTATTTAGATGGCAGATTAGAAGGAAAAGGAAATTATCAAAATGATAAACAAGAGGGGGATTGGCTATATATTTTCTATTTAAACGATGAAATAATTGAAACAAGAGGAACTTTTAAGCATGGTAAAAAGATGAATGATTGGATCGTTAACAAACGAAAAGAATAATTTACTTCTTAAATAATCTAAAATTCAAATCTGAATATTTAAGAATTCCTTTAAAATATCTTGCCCATAAAATACTTCCTGAATAAGTACCTACCAGATTAGCCTCTTTATATGATGTTTTATTTAATTCACTTCTTTTTTTAAGCATTTCAGGTAAAAATTTATAAAAATCACGATGTGATTTTAGCACAGACAATGTATGTAAAGGTGAGCCTTTTAACGTAAAAAGTACTCCTGCTATACCATCTAAAAATAAACGGTATGAAATTTTGAAAAATAAATTACCTTCATAATTTTTTGTAATCATAAAAAGACTATTCCTAAAATTTAAATAAGTCTTTTTAGGTGAATTATAAGCCAATGTGCCTCCCCCAACATGATACACAACAGAGGATGGGACAACTTTAAAACTATAACCTAATTTTTTAATTCTCCAACACATGTCTATCTCTTCCATATGAGCGAAAAAATCTTCATCAAAACCATTCACTTGATGAAAAACATCTGATTTGATGAGCATACAAGCTCCTGAAGCCCAAAAAACTTCTTGTTCATTATCATATTGACCTTCATCAGTTTCTGTTAAATCAAAAATTCTTCCTCGACAAAATGGAAAAAAATTTCGGTCGAGAAATCCACCAGATGCTCCTGCATGTTCAAAAACTGATTTATTGTGAAATGCGAGTACTTTTGGCTGACATCCTGCTACTTTATCATCATTAACCGCATTAAGTAATGGATCTAACCAACCTCTTGAAACTTCAATATCACTATTCAGTAATAAATAATACTTACTGTCAATTTTCGATAAAGCATCATTATATCCTTTAGCAAAACCACCATTTTCTAAATTCAATATAATTTCGACATCTGGATAATTTTGTCTAAGAAAAAATAAAGAGTCATCTGTAGACTGATTGTCTGCAATAATAATCCTAATCCCTGGACTGAATTCAATCACAGATGGAAGAAAAGTCTCTAAATAACTTTTACCATTAAAATTTAAAATAACAATTGCGATCTCAGTAATCATACTTAAAATTGTTTAAATACATCTGAACTTTCTCCACCATAATGATCTTTATTTCCATCATTCGGATCATCAATATTTTGATTAGGGGAGTTTCTCTTAGATAAAATTTGTTGCCATCGATAATTTTTTAATTCTCCTTGCATATCACTATGTAATAATTGATAATGATTATTTACCAAGTCAGGATTATAAAAAATAAAACGTTTATTTGAAAATTGCTTGATTTTATCGTATTGCCATATTTCATAAGGATATTCCGAAGGTGAAGTCTCTCTAATTAAAATCGCCGATGGAGCACCATATTTTAAATATACCCTACCTCTATCTGTTTCAAAACCATTAAAAATTGAAGTCTTATATAATTTTTCAACTAATTTCAACTGTACTTTATATGCTAACCATCCATCAGAAGCATTTAACCTACCTACAGAAGTTACCCAAAAGGTCTGTAAATAACTCCTCATTTTTACATGATCATGTTCTCGAACTATTTTAGTAATAATTGGTATTTCAGATTCATTTGATATTGGAATTATACTAAGTAAATAATATTTTAAACTATCGTTTGAAACACTTGAATTAAAAACCGGATCTAGAATAATATTCTCAGTAGAGATTATATCATATAATTCATTAGTCCTATCGAAAAAATAGGAAGAAGTACACAATTCTATAGAATCTTTTAAAACAGTATAAACTAGTTTATAACTTCCTGTAGGTAAATCTGAAATATCATTCTTTTGAATAATTGTAGTAACATTACCAAGCTTTAAGAGCTTTGATTTATTTAAATGATCTAATTCTTTTTTTGTATCTAATGAATAATAAGAAGTTTTCAGAATTATGAGTAAACTATCTTTAAATGGATTATATATCTCCAAATAGCTAGGTAGATATTTACATTCGGATGAAAAAAAATTAAGTAATCTAGGAAATAAATCGTAACCAGATTTGGTTAACATATTTTCTTGTTTAGATTCTCTTACTGTTTCACAAACTTGAATATCTGAAATTGAAATTTTAGAATGTAAATCTGGTACTAATATATGTTGATTAGAAATAATAGGTAACTGATTTGAATTAAAATCTTTTAATTCGAATGATAACAAATATTTACCTGGTTTTAATATAAACCTACGTACATCAACAAAATCCTCAAATAAACTATCTCTAAACTTTGGAGAATCTATTAAATAAGTTGTATTAACAAAATTTGTTGTATCCTGACTTATTTTGATTTTCAATAAGATCTTTGCACTATAATCAAATTTACTTTTTATAAAATGAATGTTTTTAGAATCAAATTGAAACGATAATTCAATATATTCACCAGATAAAGGATCATAATAAAAATGATGATCTGTTAATACTTTTAAACTTCTAACTTGAGAATTAATCGAAAATGTAAAAAAAAATATAAAACAAAAAAACAGATATAAAATTTTCATAGTATAAATATATTGTAAAGAATCTAAAAAATTACAATTGTTCAATTTTTAGTAATTCATCTCTATATCTAGCAGCCTCTATAAAATCCATTTCTTTTGCGGCTTTTTTTATTTTATTTTTCAATTGCCTAATTTTATCTTCTAATTGCGCTTTAGATTGATAGAGAAATTGAGGCTCTGCAGCCATTAGTTGATTATGCTTTTCAGTAAAATATTCTTGGTGAGTTTGCTCATCAGTAGTTGCAACCATTGTTGAGTCTAATATACTTTCTCTACTTTTATTTAAAGCAGTTGGAACTAGCCCATGAATTTGATTATATTCAATTTGCATTGACCTTCTACGAACGGTCTCTTCGATGGTTATTTCCATTGATTTGGTAATTTTGTCAGCGTACATTATTACAAATCCATTAATATTTCTCGCTGCTCTTCCAACAGTTTGAACTAATGAACGTTGATCTCTTAAAAAACCTTCTTTATCAGCATCCAAAATAGCAACTAGTGAAACTTCTGGTAAATCTAAACCTTCTCTCAATAAGTTAACACCTATCAATACATCAAAAACACCTAATCTTAATTGTCTTAAAATTTCAACACGTTCAATGGTGTCAATATCACTATGAATGTAACGACAAGCAATTCCAATTTTATCTAAATATTTTTGAAGTTCCTCAGCCATACGTTTAGTTAAGGTTGTAATAAGGGTTCTTTCGGACAAAGTTATTCGTTTATGAATCTCTTCAATTAAATCGTCGATTTGATTTAAACTAGGTCTTACTTCAATGATTGGATCTAATAAACCAGTAGGTCTAATTAACTGTTCTACAACTACACCTTCTGATTTTTCTAACTCATAGTCAGCAGGCGTAGCAGAAACAAAAATGGTCTGAGAAACAATTGAATCAAACTCTTCAAATTTAAGAGGACGATTATCCATTGCTGCCTGTAGACGAAATCCATAATCAACCAAATTTATTTTACGAGCTCGATCACCACCATACATAGCTTTAATTTGAGGAATAGTTACATGACTTTCATCAATTACCATAAGATAATCATTAGGAAAGTAATCTAATAAACAAAATGGCCTTGTTCCAGGATCACGTTGGTCAAAATAACGCGAATAATTTTCAATCCCAGAACAATAACCTAATTCTCTAATCATTTCTAAATCGTAGGAAACTCGTTCTTCAAGACGTTTACTCTCTTCAAATTTCCCTTCTTTTTGAAAAGATTCAACTTGTACAACCATGTCTAACTGAATTTGATCTATCGCTCGATGAATAGTAGAAGGACTAGAAACAAAAATGTTTGCCGGATACAAATTAATCTCTTCAAAACTCTCAATTTTTGATGTGTTAAGAGGATCTATTGAATAAATATTTTCTAATTCATCTTCAAAAAAATCGAATCGAATTGCGTAATCTGCATATGCCAGATAAACATCGATCGTATCTCCTTTAACGCGAAAAGTTCCTCTTTTAAAATCTTCTACAGATCTTGAATATAAGTTTTCAACCAAACGTAAAAGAAATTTATTACGTGAATATTTTTCTCCTTTTTTTAAATACTGAATACTATTTTTAAATTCATTTGGATTTCCGATACCATACAAACAAGAAACTGATGAAACAACAATAACATCTTTACGGCCGGATAGCAAAGCTGAAGTTGCTGATAAACGTAATTTTTCAAGTTCATCATTTACTGCTAAATCCTTTTCGATGTATGTACCAGTTACAGGAAGATACGCTTCTGGTTGGTAGTAATCGTAATAAGAAACAAAATATTCAACTGCATTATTAGGGAAAAATTGTTTGAATTCACTATATAATTGTGCAGCTAATGTTTTATTATGTGATAATATGAGCGTAGGTTTATTTACTTCTTTAATAACATTGGCAATCGTAAACGTTTTACCACTACCAGTAACTCCTAATAAAGTTTGATAATTAGAGAAATCATTAATCCCTTTAACAAGTTGATGAATTGCTGTTGGTTGATCACCAGTTGGTGAATATTCAGACACTAATGAAAACTCCATACTTAAAGATAAGAATTATATCAATATCTAAACAAAAAAAAAGCTCAACCATATGGTTGAGCTTTATAAAAGTGGCGTCGACTTACTCTCCCACGGTCAAAACCGCAGTACCATCAGCGCAATCAGGCTTAACTTCTCTGTTCGGAATGGGAAGAGGTGGACCATGATGCAATAGACACCTAAAATCGTTGCTACGAGTAGCTAATATCTT
>CANCJF010000128.1 GCA_947378245.1 Bacteroidota bacterium | reverse complement strand
TTTCCAAAAAATATTAATATCAGACTCAGATATTAATGTGTCAATTTTATAAGGGATTTTAATTTGAAGAAGTGGAGATAAACTAGTTGATGATCTAATAATTTTTGAGATGTAAATAGGCCAATTGTTACATGGATTAACATATTGTTGAGCATTTTCAAACGTAATTAGTTTATTTTCTTTAAAACTTAGTGTCCTATTACGCTCTTTTTTGATGTATGTATAAATGTTAAAAGCTGTCTGATATTTAATTAATATATTTGAATATATCTCAGTATTACTCGAGTTTTTTGTTTGCCCATTCAATATTATCTCACCACTATCTATATGACTACCCCAAAATGCTGCAGCATCCAAAAAAGAATGAATATGCTCTTTGTACTTTTTTACTTTACCAGCGTTGTTTTGAAATTGAGCAATGTCAAATTTATAATCGTTTTTTCTAGCAAATCCTAAATCCAGCTTGAATAATTGTTCCTCATGCTCAAGTCTATAATCTCCGTCATCAAGGACGATGTCTAAACCAACTCGACCACTAAATTGACCAATAATACTTCCTTTATTGCATGGTACAAGCTGAAATTCTTTTACTGAGATATTTCTTTGAAAAACATTTTCAATCAAAGTATCATCCGATATACCATCAACCGATAAACTATTCATACAGGTTAATTTATTCATTGAAATAACTTTATCGGTATTTTCAATTAATCCTCCCTTTTTTAAATAATCTGGCTGATTGTAATTTAAGTAATCAGTCCAAACTTTTTTAAGTAGAACAGGTGAAGAACTTGAATCATCAAATACTTTTCTTAAGTTAGAATTTTCGTCAAACAATGAATCTTTATTGACACCACGATAAATAAAATATTTTATATTTAGTGGGGCAAAACTTACTCTAGGTTTTAAAACAATGTTTATTTTATTTTCGTTTCCTACACCTTCTTGCTCTAAAATTAATAAATCACCATCACAAATTGCAAAAACATCTACTTTATCCGTTATGTTTATGGCTCTAACAAAGGAAGTTGTACGAAACTTATTTGTATTATTATAATAATCAGATTTAACTTTCACTGGACCGAAAGCATCTTTATCATAATTACCTTCTGTATTGGTTGTTATCGTTTCAACATCATTTTGATCTTTAGTAATTGTATAATCTCCAACAACAGGATCTGCTAACTTTGTATAATCAACAAAGAAATGCGAATTTGGGTTATAAATATTTTTAGACATATACGTTTGTATGTGATTATCCCCCTCCTCAAATTCACTTAAGCAGGGGGCGAGTTATCTTATCCGATGTAAAAACCTTCAATAAATACGGTACCTGTATAGGCTGTAGCATCCGAAGCAGTTACCACTTTTACATAGATACCCGTACTTGCAGGGCAAGAGATTCTGGAAGAACCATCTGTTCGTAGGGTTACAGAAACGAATTGATTTGCTGCCCAGGATGAATTTGGAAGTGCTTGGTTGCTAACAAAATCAGCATAGTTGGTAGAATTGTGACCTACAGAAATAGAAGGAGCAGAGAAACCTAAGGAAGTGATAGTATCTGCATGAAACCAAACATTTGTAATCACAAAACGACCTTTGTTAGCTTCTGTAGTAAAGATTAAACTAGACCCAGATGTTTTACAATTTATTTGTAATTTTTTAGCCACTTTGTAGGTTGTTGCAGCCGAAGAAATTGCACTATCAACATAGGCTGTACTCGCTGCTTTTGTAGAATTATCGTTCGCACTTTGAGTTCCTACAACTGGGTTGGTTAAAGTAGGAGAGGTAGCGAATACTAATGCACCAGAACCAGTTTCATCCGAAATAACTGTTGCCAACTGAGCTGAAGTAGTAGCAGCAAATTGAGATAGTGGATTGGATGTTAGTGCATTTCCAGTACTTGCGTTAGTTGATATGTTAGATACTAAAGCAGTTACCCAATCATATACCGATTTTACGGTTGGATATTTAGAATTGGAAGTTTGATCAGTTACAACAGATGTAGATTTATTTGAAGTGTTTTCAGGCGTAAATCCTAAATTGTCTTGTTTTGTGTCTGCATATGTTTTTACTGCTTTTACACTCGGATATTTTGTGTCAGATGCAGCATCCGTTGTAATGTTTGTCGATTTATTAGCAAGTAATTCACGTGCACCTAGAGCGGTAGAAGTAGTTGTTGCAAAGTTTGGATCTTCACCTAGCGCATTTGCTAATTCATTCAAGGTGTTTAATGCACTTGGCGCAGAATTTACCAAAGCCGCAATTTTAGCATCAATGTGTGTTTCCGTTGCTAAGGTAGTCGGGTATAAAACATTGTTTACTACCGTAAAATCAGTTGCTTTGTTTGCTTCATTCTCTGGAAGGTAATCACCAAAAGCAACTGCAACAGCATTTTGTTGTTCGTCAATGAAGTATAATTTATTATCTTTTACGACTAAGGTGTTGGAAGCAAAACCTTCTAAACTAGCACTTTCATTTAGTTGTATCTCATTGAATTTTGGCTCTGTATCGTTCAACACCACTTTTCTTGCTAGGTTTTCTTCATCTACAAAATAAAGGTTTCCATTGAAGGTAATTAGGGTTTTTGCTGGTTGTCCCGTTAAACCTTGTTGTTCTAATAAGGATATTTTATTGAAACTAACAGCATTTCCCTCAGTAGCAATCGGCATAGCTACTTCTTCCGAAGAAGCTAAATACAATTTCCCCCCATGTGTAAATAAGGTGTTGTCCTGGTAACCAGTAGTAGCGGTTTGATTCGTCAGCGTTAGTGATAATAAATTCGCGTTTTGCGCATTTCCCACCACAGAGAAAGCTTGTGCATTATCGTCTGTCCAGTAAAATTGGTCGTTGTGGATGAATAAGGTGTTTGGTAAGAAGTCCTCAGTCGTTGGTTGGTTGATTAGTGTTACTGTGTTTGACACTGAATCATTCCCCTTTATGTTCACTTCTAAGGAATTTTGCGCACTATCTACGTAAAATAATTTTTCATTGTATACATAGAGTGTATTTGGAGTTGTTAGCGGTTCGTCTGCTTGCGAAAAAACAACATTGTTGAACACATACCCAAGTTGACCTAATACCGTTTTAAGTGCATCCATTGTTATACGTTTCGTTACTCCATTGTTTACGATCGGTAGAAAATCTGCACTGTTTGCGTTATTTGCAGCAAGATTTGTTAACTGAGATATTTTTTTATCTGACATGATTTTTAGGTTTAATTATTAATGTTTAATTATTTGATTTATAGAATTTTGTATTATTCATATAAACTTTTGGTATAGGTGTAATACTGGTCATCTTCACTGATGAAACAGATTCCATCCAATGGGATACTGAATCCTCCTAAGTGGGTATGAATCGCCGTATCCATACTTTCAAAAGCTGTAATAGGTGGTGTTCCAAAAACTGGCAACTTGAGCGCATAGTCATTCGTATTGTCACCAACACTCACTTGGCTATAATTGGAAAAAGTTTCTTCCATTCCCATTTTAGTGCAAAAAATACGGAAGGGATGTGCATAAACGCCAGCTTGAGTACCTGTATTTATGCCTCCCTGTTCATCTGTAGAAACACCTTTTATTCCAATTATTCCTTGAGCAGATATTTTAAGCGTTACAAGAGAAGTGATTGGAATGGTGTATGAAACATCATTTTCATTTTTTACCGTGTATTGTCTCGAGATCATTATGTTTTTCACATAGAAATCAGTCAAAGGTTGCATTCGGTATGGAATATTTTTATAAGAATAGGTTCCTCTATCAAACCCCCAATATTCTCTTTGGTAATATACATCCGAATTTTTGTCTAAAAAATACAAATAATTGGAATTTGAGTACAAAACAGATCTGTTCACATGTACACTTTTTGCATTTTCAAGTGTTTCAGAAGAACTAGAGGAAGGGATGTATAATTTACCTCTTAGATAGGTTATTTTTCCTATTTTTCTGTATTGCGGAAATTCGTTGCTATTTGGATGATCGTATTGTCTATGCAGAGATAAATTTCTCCAACCAGTATCTCTCCCTAATAATTGAACTGCAGTGACATTTTTTCCGCGTCCACTTTGTTCTAACGTAAGCAAATCATTTTGAAATGCCTTATTTAGTTTTGGTAATTCTGATATTTTTTTGTCTGACATATCCTATTTTTTTAAGATCTGTTATAAAAATAATCCCATCGATTTGAACCATCGTTTAAATAGGTAATCCCATCTAAACAAATATGAAAACCTCCTAGATGTTCACTTTTAGTTGTATCAATATCTTCTGTAGCAAGCAATGCACTATCTCCCGATTTTTTAAAGGTATCTAACTTCATAGCTTGTGCATTATTAGCGTCTCCAACACTTACATGGGAGAAGTTAGGGAAGGGTTGACCAGCATTTATTTTAGTAGATGTAAGTCTAAAAGGATGTGCACCAGTTACAGCATTACCTGTCGTAACATCTTCCGTATCTTTAATTGCAAAAACATTAAATACACCATTTTCGTTAATTTCAAATGTTACATTTGCTACAATTGGAATCGCAAATAAAACATAATCATTACTCATAGCACTTCGAGCGTAGTATCTGCGAGAGAGCAATAAATTAGGAAATGAAAGTACTTTGTCTGGCTGCGCTATTGAAGGTAAATTCACGTATGAATTGTTTGCATTGGTTTTAAAAAAAAGCGCCCCACTTTCGGTAGCATACACAAAATTTTCATCCACGTGTATGTTAGAAGGAACATCAATATTAGTATTAAAACTACTGTTTGTTTGTCCTTGTGAAGGAATATATAAATCACCACGTAAGTAAACAGTACTACCAATTACTCGGTATTGAGGAGTTCTACTTGTATCTGGTAAAGGGTAATTTGTTTTTAGAATAATATTTAGCCATCCAGTATCGTTACCAACTAAGTCGGAAACGGTAATTGATTTGGTTACACCTTGATTCACGATGGCAAGCTGGTCAGAAGGATGAACTACGATTGCTCTTGGTAGTTCCGAAATTTTTCTATTTGACATATTGATTGATTTTAAAGATTATAAACTAGATTAATAATTAGCGGTTTCGAATTCTATATTTTCCCCGTTTTCGGTTAGTATGCGATAATTGAATTCATGTAATAAATGGTATGTTTCAGCAGGTAATTCATACTCACAAGTTTCTAAGTCTAATGCAGTACCTTCTTCATCTGTTAAAACGAAACCTAATTCATCTTCCAATAAGCGACAAGATGCAGGTGTAACTGTAAATAAAGGTTCGTTTGAAATTCCTGGTATTGTCAATGTTTGACCGTCCCACGTTTCTATATCCACCACAAAATCATTTCGCCAACCGAGGGAGTTAATTTCAGGATTTGGTCGAGGATTATTAAATGATTTAATTATCCAAGGTTGTGTAATTTGTTCTCCAGGAAAAAGAGTCCACCCATAATTAAACCCCGATGTTTCTTCTGAAAATGAAAAATTGAGTTCATTGTAATAGGGATGCGAAAAAGTATATTTTACTGGACTTCCTTTCGATAGGGATGTAAGCGGTGAATTAAAAAAAGCATCGTCATACCAGTTATAATCGGACAAGAAAAAAGTATCATAACCTGAAAAATGGTTATTTACAATGACTGTCGTTGTATTCCCTGTTACATTACATGTACATTCTTTGGTGATCATTGTTTTCGGATGTCCATTTTGAGTAAACGTTCCATTTTCAACAACACCAAAATAATGGATATCCGTTGTAGAAATATATAATTTCCCAACCTCTGAAAATTTCATTCGTGCAATAGGCTTATGTGGAACAGTTGCAAATACATGACTATGTTCCAACATCTCCGAAACACCACCAGCATTAAAAGCTAATTCTAAAATTTGATCTTCAGACTCGGAATACGCTTTTGCAAGGTATAATTTACTTCCATCATTTGAGAACGTAAGTGCATTTCCATGCAGGTTTGAAAAACTTTTAACATCATGAATGACTCCCGTTTGTAAATCCATTTGATATACCTCGTAGCGATCTACAGCATCTAATTTAAACGCTAAACGTCCTCCAATTGCAGAGCTATTAAAAATTACTTTTGGATTCGCATAAGGAGTTGTTGATTTACCAATTTTACTTACTATTGGCGCGTTTGAAACCCCTTCATTTGTCACCAAATAAGCTTTAAACTCATTGGTGAAATAATGTTTCATGACGACCCAATAATCCTGTCTGTTTTCATGTTTAATGGCAGTTACTATGTAATTACCTTGTTGATCGGGTAACAAATTAGGATTTTCATAAGTTCCGAAAGAGGAGAGGGTAGCCATCGATAACACATGACTATGAAGCGTACCATTTGCATTTGCAAAGAAATAGTAGACCTTTTCAGAATCATTTGGTTTTGTGAATGCCAAAGTTGGACTTCCTTCGTATCCCTTTGAAGCACCTGTTCCGCCATCATGTGGTAGCGAAATCATCGTATTCACCATTTTTACCATAGCAGATGCAATGGGCAATGTGGTGATGGATGTTTTAGTTGCTTCTATATTAGCTGGTGCTTGCATACGTTTAAAATATTTTCAGAATTCATTAAATCACCTGTGTATTTTCTTCTAAATTCAATAGTCCAGAAGAGTTTAGTACATCCACTTTAAAGCGATGGTAGATGGTATTACCCTCCTCATCCTTTTTAGCCAATGTTCCAGATGCTAAATTTGTTTCACTCAAGGGAACTTCGATGTTAAGGTCATTGGATTTAAATTCATGAATTTTCACCCAGTTTCCAGAACTATTCATTTTGTACACATAATACGTAGCATTGTATGTGATCGCTTGCCAGGTTAATTTCACATTGGTAATTTCGCTTGTGTTTTCATTGATCGTGCCTGTGTAAGCAATCGTAAAATCTGGAGCAATTGGATTCACTACATCTACAACACCTGTAAGTACCAGTTTTGAAGGTTTAGAAGGAGCATATTCTTTGGTTACAACTCCATTTTTATCATAGGTAATGCCTCGTAAAGCAACGATACGGTAAAACAAAGAATCCCCATAAGGTACAAGTTCACCTGTAAAATCGTCCACAATTTGTAAATTATCAGCAGCGAAATCTTCTTCAGTCAGTGTTACTTCTTTCACCATTTCCATGGTTCGAACAGACATCGCATCGACTTGTTTATTCGCACGATAGATTCGTATTTTTTCTATTTGTTGAACTTCGTCGTAGTTTGCTAATTGGAATTTAACTGCTGATGGGATTTCTTGAATAACATCTTGAAGTTGTACTAATGTTTTCATGATTTTTGGTTCTTCTGCAGGAGAGGCATTCACTAAGAAAATAGGACCAACAATAGGACCGTATTCCCCCAATTTCATTAAGTTTCCGATTTCACGACCACAATAGAAGTAGACATTATTTGCTGCACCATCTAAAGTGTAATCTGTAAATTGTAGTTCAGATTGATTACCACCCGTTTTAATTACCATAGGTGCCATGTCGAAAGTTGCATCTGAAGGATCTAAATACTCTCCAGTTAATTTTCGCAGGTTTTGTTTTTTATTGACAGGAGAGGTTCGGTTGATGTACTGATATAAAATTGGTTGTTCTGTCAATGGTAAAAATGCTTCGTATACAGCAGCTTTTACTAAAGCAAGTACGTCACCTGTCATGGCTTCACCATTGAACAAGCCAGTTTTGTTTGGGTTTGGGAAACCATAAGGTACATTTCCAGGTTCACTGTTTCCAAACTTTTTAAACGTTCCATTTTCTGCAGTATAATCGAATTCAATCAAATTTTTCCAACGATCTACAAAGAATGGGTCACCACCTACTTGTTCTTTTGCATTTTTTAAGTCTAATTCAATTTGAGTTACAGTAGCTGGATGAAATAACGCGTCCAAAATACTTGTTTCGTTCGCACGATAAAAAACAGCTGCATACGGTTCCCCATTTGGAAATTTCATTTTAAAGGTATAGGTTGATTTACCATAAAAATCAGGGAACGTTGCGTATGTTCCACCTGTTGGGATTGCTGGTATACCTGGCTCTTTCACTTCAATAGCAAGTAGGGTAGATGGTGTACAGTAGTTGGACGTGTAATTGTTTTGTAAGTCAAGGGTGCGTGCCGAAATAAATGTTCTTTTCTCAGCATTCACAAAATTACTTGCAATCACATTTTGATTAAATAAATCACCTTCTGCATGTACATATATTTTGTATCCTGGGTAATAATTCACATGTA